>JAFWXL010000045.1 GCA_017545905.1 Clostridia bacterium
CCTTCTTGGCGAACGCAAAGCGCTCCTTCTTGTCGGTCAGATCGACTTCTTTGCCGCTGTAGATCAGCTTGCCCTTGGTGGGCTTGTAGATGCCCATCATCGTGCGGCCAAGGGTGGACTTGCCGCAGCCGGACTCGCCGACCAGGCCGAGGGTTTCGCCGCGATGAATCTCCAGGTTCACGTCCTCCACAGCGTGCAGCATGCGACCGCCGCTGATCTTGAAGTATTTGCACAGGTCTTTTGCCTGAACGAGAACTTCGTTCGTCATCACTTCGCCCCCCTTTCCTCAGCGCTCGGACAATCCGGATGCAGCAGCCAGCAGCTGGCAAGATGACCATTGCTCAGCTCAAACTCAGGCGGCTGCTCCTCCTTGCAGATCTGCATGCAGTGACGGCAGCGCGCCGCAAAGCCGCAGCCCTTCGGCGGGGCCAGCAGATCCGGCGGGGTACCCGGAATGGACATGAGCGGCTCGCGCTTGCCCTGGTCGGTAGACGGAAGGCTGCGCAGCAGCGCCTCGGTGTACGGATGCTTGTGCTCGTAGAAAATCTCGCTCGTGGTGCCGGTCTCTACAACCTTGCCCGCATACATGACGGCCACGCGGTCGGCAATGCCGGCCACAACGCCCAGGTCATGCGTGATCAGGATGATCGCGGTGTTGATCTGATCCTTGAGCTCGCCGAGCAGCTCCATGATCTGGGCCTGAATGGTCACGTCCAGCGCAGTAGTCGGCTCGTCGGCGATGAGCAGCTTCGGATTGCAGGAGAGCGCCATGGCGATCATCGCGCGCTGGCGCATACCGCCGGAGAACTCGTGCGGATACTGCTTGGCGCGCTCTTCCGGATTCGGAATCTTGACCTGCTCCAGGCAGCGGATGGCCTCAGCCTTCGCCTCAGCATGGCTGAGCTTCTTGTGCAGCTTGATGGACTCGACGATCTGCTTGCCAACCTGTGTGGTCGGGTTCATGCAGGTCATCGGATCCTGAAAGATCATGGCGACCTCATTGCCGCGGATCTTCTGCATCTCCTTGTCGTTGGCCTTGACGATGTCGTGACCGGCCAGATCGATCTTGCCGTCCACGATCCTTGCCGGCGGCATCGGATTGAGCTTCATGATGGTCTGAGCGGTGACGGACTTGCCGCAGCCGGACTCGCCGACAACAGCCAGAACCTCGCCCTCGTCCACGTGCAGCGTCACGCCGCGCACAGCCTGAACCTCGCCTGCGTAGGTGTCAAACGACACGCGCAGGTCTTCAATTGTAAGAACTCTCTCTGCCATGTCGATATTACCTCCTCAGCTTCGGGTCGAAAGCGTCGCGCAGACCGTCGCCGAACATATTGAACGCCAGCATCGTCAGGCTGATGCAGACCGCCGGGATTAGCAGCTGCCAGGGATACATACGGAAGTTCTGAATACCCAGCTGCGCCAGGGAGCCCCAGGAGCAGCGCGGCAGCGGAATGCCCAGACCGATGTAGGACAGGTACGCTTCCGAGAAGATCGCGTTCGGGATCGCCAGCGTCACGCGGACGATGACGACGGACAGGGTATTGGGGAGCAGGTGCTTGGCGATCACGCGGGCCGGAGACGCGCCCATGGCCTCGGCCGCGGCGACATACTCCTGCTGCTTGAGCGCGACCACCTGGCCGCGGACAAGGCGTGCCATCGGTATCCAGCCGACGACGGAATATGCAATGATGATGGTGAGCATGCCCGGCTCGAGCACCATCATCAGCAGGATGACGATGATCAGATACGGAATGCCGTTGATGATCTCCAGGATACGCATCATGATGATATCCAGCGTACCGCCAAAGTAGCCGGAGATGCCGCCGTAAATGCAGCCCAGAATCAGGTCGATGATGGCGGTGGAGACCGCGATGATCAGGGAGACGCGGCCGCCCATCCAAAGGCGGGTATACAGGTCGCGGCCCAGGGTGTCGGTGCCAAAGAGGTGCATATGGCCGTAGCCCGGGGTGCCCTCCTCGTCACAGATGGTGAACATCTTCGCGTTGGTGTGGCTGTAATGCTGCTCGCGATAATCAAACGGAGAGAACAGCGGCGCAAACGCGGACATCAGGGACAGCGCCAGAATCAGAATCACGCAGACCAGCGCAACCTTATTCTTCACCAGTCGGCGGATGGCGTCCTGGGTGAAGGTCAGGCTGGGGCGCGTAATAGCCTCACGATCGTGAGCGCTTTCGCCTACATGGGCAAAGCGGGACTTATCGATATGTTCCATACTTTACTCCTCCAGCTTGACGCGCGGGTCGATGAAGCCATAGAGCAGGTCAACCACCAGCGTACAGATAATGAGCAGCGCGCCGTAGAAGACGACCGTTCCGCCGATCATGGTGTAGTCAAGGTCTTTGATGCTGGTGACGAAATACTTGCCCAGGCCGGGAATGTTGAAGATGCTCTCGATGACGAAGGTACCGGTCAGAACGGACGCAACCGTCGGGCCCATGATGGTGACAACCGGCATGACCGCATTGCGCAGCGCATGACGCCACATGATCTGGCCCTGGGAGAGACCCTTCGACCTTGCGGTCTTGATGTAGTCGGAGCTAAGCACGTCCAGCATGCTGGTGCGCATCAGACGGGAAACCGTCGCCAGAGAGCCCAGGCCCAGCGCAAACGCCGGCAGCAGCGTATGCTTGAAGGTGCCCCAGCCCTGAATCGGGAAGACGTTCATGCCCAGCAGCTTGCGCAGCTGCAGGCCCAGGAAATACTGGAACACAGCGCCCAGGATGAAGCTCGGCACGGAAACACCGATCATCGCCACGAACATGGACAGGCTGTCCACGATGGTGCCGCGCTTGATGGCGGCAATGGCGCCCAGCAGGATGCCGGCGATGACCGCGAAGATCAGCGCGCGGATACCCAGATCAGCGGAAACCAGGAAGGACTCCGCAACGATCTCCATCACCGGACGGTTATAGGTAATGGACATGCCCAGATCGCCCGTCAGACAGTTGCCCATATACATGAGATACTGGATAAAGACCGGCTTGTCAAGGCCATACTTGGCGTTCATATTGGCCAAAGCCGTCGGGGAGATCGCCTTTTCACCCAGGAACGGGTCGCCCGGCAGCATGCGCATCATGAAGAATACCAGCGTGATGAGCACGAACAGCGTCAGAACAGCATAGATCAGACGCTTGATAATATAGCGAGCCAATTCATTTCCTCCTTCTGTTTGCATAATTGTCGATTCTTACATTATTACGGATTTTCTGACGGATGTCAATGGTTAATCCTGCAAAAATCGACACGGTCAGAAATTACTAACGCTATGTACGTCGTTCCTGAAAAAAGCTTTCCTCTATAGAGCCGCTCCTGCGCGGATGCAGATTTCGATTGGAGAGGCTCTATAAAGGAAATGCGGCATGGGGAGAACCCCCATGCCGCGCTTTTTTCAATCTAAACTTTTCGGATTGAAGGATCTAGATCGAAGGATTACTCGGCGAGCTTGGTGTAGATGAGGTTGTAGCTCTGGAACGGCAGACGGGCATAGCCTTCAGCCATCTTCTCGGAGACCACATAGTCCTCATGACGCCAGTAGATCGGGATGATCGGCATGTCTTCGGCGATGAGCTTCTCGCACTTGACGAAGATCTGCTCACGCTCGACCATGTCGGTCTCAACCTTGGCCAGCTCGATCAGCGCGTC
>JAFWXL010000046.1 GCA_017545905.1 Clostridia bacterium
AGATTCGTTCTTGACGCACGCGTGCGACGAAGTCGCAGCTGTGCTTTTGCGCTCCGAAACCGGAGCTGTATAAGTGATCTTCTGCTCTTGGACCAATTGTTTTTCGCAAGCGAGGTTTTGATTTCTTAGTCAGCTAAAGAAACCTATTGCGCATGAAAAAGCCTTCCCATTCGAAAAGGCTCGTTTGGGAAGGCTTTTTGTGTATGTTTATTTGACCATATGGCAGGCCACGCAGTGACCGCCGCCGATGTCGCGCAGCATCGGCTCCTCGCTCTTGCAGCGATCGGTTGCATACGGGCAGCGCGTGTGGAAACGGCAGCCGGACGGCGGATTCTTCGGGCTGGGCACGTCGCCCTGCAGCAGGATGCGCTTGGGTTTCAGGTCGATCGTCGGAATCGGAATCGCGGAGAGCAGCGCCTGTGTGTAGGGGTGCGCCTGATTGGCAAACAGCTCGTCGCTGGTGGCCAGCTCGACGATCTTGCCCAGATACATGACCGCAATGCGATTGGACAGATGCTTGACGACGCTCAGGTCGTGAGAGATAAACAGATAGGTCAGGCCCATCTCCTCCTGCAGATCCTGCAGCAGATTGAGCACCTGCGCCTGAATGGACACGTCCAGCGCGGAAACCGGCTCGTCGCAGACGATGTATTCCGGATTTACAGCCAGCGCGCGCGCGATGCCCACGCGCTGACGGCGGCCGCCATCAAGCTCGTGCGGATACTTGTTCACCCAGTTCGGGTCCAGACCCACGCGCTCCATCAGCTCCAGCACACGCTCAAAGCGCTGCGCTTTGGGAATCAGATTGTGCACCTGCAGCGGACGGCCGATCGTTTCGCCGATCGTCTTGCGCGGATCCAGAGAAGAGAACGGATCCTGGAAGATGATCTGCATCTTGCAGCGCTGGTCGCGCAGCGCGTTGCCGCTCAGGTTCGCGATGTCCTTGCCCTTGTAGAGGATGGAGCCCTCGGTCGCGTCCAGCAGGCGGATGGTCATGCGGCCTGTGGTGGACTTACCGCAGCCGGATTCGCCGACCAGACCAAGCGTTTCGCCCTTGTATACGTCAAAGCTCACGTCGTCGACGGCCTTGACCACCTGAGAACCGGAGGGGAAGTATTTTTTCAGGTTCTTGACCTCAAGAAGCTTTTCCATATTACACCTCTCCTTGGTTCTGCAGCTCGCGCCAGCGCAGGCAGGCGACGGCGTGCGTATCGTTGATCATCTCGGTTGCGGGCTTCTGATGCATACATGCTTCGCACGCGTGATCGCAGCGCGGGGCAAAAGCACAGCCCTCGGGCAGATTCGTCGGATCCGGCATCAGGCCCTTGATCGGCGTCAGACGGCGGATCTTTTCGGTGAGCTTGGGAATGGAATTGAACAGGCCCAGCGTGTAGGGATGCGTCGGGTTGCGGTAGATGTCTTCCAGCGTGCCGAACTCGATGATGCGGCCTGCGTACATGATGGCGACCTTGTCGCAGACCTCGGAGACAATGCCCAGATCGTGCGTGATGAGGATCATCGCCGTGTTCAGCTCGCGCTTGAGCTTGCCCATCAGGTCGAGCACCTGCGCCTGAATCGTCACGTCCAGCGCGGTGGTCGGTTCGTCAGCGATGAGCAGCTGCGGATTGGCGGCCAGCGCCATGGCGATGCACACGCGCTGCTTCATGCCGCCGGAGAACTGATGCGGATATTCGTCCGCGCGCTCCTTCGGAATGCCGACCAGCTCGAGCACCTCGCCCGCACGGTCCATCGCCTGCTTGGCGGTGACATTCTGATGCAGCGCGACGACCTCGGCGATCTGATCGCCGACGGTGTACACCGGGTTGAGGCTGGTCATCGGATCCTGGAAGATCATGGAGATCTGGTTGCCGCGGATACCGTGCATGCGGTTTTCCGTGGCGTTGATCAGATCCTCGCCGTTAAAGAGGATCTTGCCGCCGGCATAGCGTCCTGCCGGTTTCTGGATCAGCTTCATGATGGCCAGCGCCATGGTGGTCTTGCCCGCGCCGGTTTCGCCGACCAGGCCGATGGTCTCGCCGGCGCCAATTTCAAAGGACACGCCGTTGACCGCCTGAACCTTGCGGCCCTCGGACATGTAGTGAATGTGCAGGTCCTCAATCTGAAGGAGCTTTTCATTCCTGTTTTCCATGGTTTGTTGTCTCCTTTCAGATTACTGCTTGAGCTTCGGGTCGAGCGCGTCGCGAAGGCCGTCGCCGAAGAGATTCAGGGAAAGCACGACCAGCACGATGGAAACGCCCGGGCAGATGGTCAGCCACGGCGCGATATAGATATACGCGCGGCCTTCGGAGAGCATCGCGCCCCACTCGGGAGACGGCGGCTGCAGGCCAAGGCCCAGGAAGGAAAGGCCTGCGGCGGAGAGAATCGCAGAAGCCACGCCCAGCGTCGCCTGCACGATGATCGGGGCGAGACAGTTGGGCAGGATGTTGTGCCAGATGATGGCGGCAGTGCTGTCGCCGATGGCGACGGCGGCCTCGATGAATTCGCTGTCGCGGATGGAGAGCACTGCTGCGCGCACGATGCGCGCAAAGGACGGCATAGACGACAGTCCGACCGCGATCATGACGTTCATCAGGCTCGGGCCGAGGATGTTGACGATGGCGATGGCCAGCAGAATGCTCGGAATCGCCAGCAGCACGTCCATGATGCGCATGAGCACGTTGTCCAGCCTGCCGCGGAAATAGCCCGCGCACGCGCCGATGATGCCGCCGCCGATGGCGGAGAAGGCCACGGCGACAAAGCCGACCAGCAGCGAGATGCGGGAGCCATAGACGATGCGGGAGAATACGCAGCGGCCGTAGCTGTCCGTGCCCAGCGGGTAATCGGCGCTCGGGCCTTCCATGATGTGCATCCAGTCCTGCGTATCGGCCGCGTGCGGCGCGATGAAATCGGCAAAAATCGCGATAAAGATGAAAATCAGCAGAACGATGCCGCCGATGCAGGCCATCTTATTCTTTTTGAGGTTCTTCAGTGCCTCAAGGAAGGGATTCTTTGCCTTGGGATGGGAGGCGGTATTTACTTGACTGCTCATATTCCTGTACCTCCCTTAAGACTTGTACTGCGCCTTGACGCGCGGATCGACATAGGCATAGAGGATATCCACCAGCAGGTTGATGAATACGAAGATGGACGCGGTGAAGATGACGCCGCCCTGCACGACGGGGGTATCCTTTGCTCGGATGGAGTCGATCATCAGGCGGCCGACGCCCGGCCAGGCGAAGACGGTCTCCGTCAGGATTGCGCCGCCGAAGAGCAGGCCGATCTGCAGGCCCACGACCGTGATGACCGGGATCAGCGCGTTCTTGAGCGCGTGCTTGAGGATGACCACGCGCTCAGAAAGGCCCTTGGCGCGCGCGGTGCGGATGTAGTCCATATTGAGCACTTCCAGCATGGAGGAGCGCGTCATGCGGGTGAAGACCGCGGCGCTCTGCAGGCCCAGCGCGATGGAGGGCAGCACCAGATGCAGGATCGTGCCTGTGCCGGATACCGGCAGCCACTGCAGATTGACAGAGAAAACGAGGATGAGCATGATGCTCAGCCAGAAGTTCGGCGTGGAGAAGCCGATGAGCGCGGCGACGGTGGCGATGCGGTCAAAGATGGAATACTGCTTGGTGGCGGAGATGATGCCCGCCGGAATGCCGACGATCAGCGCCAGCAGCACCGCAGAGAACGTGAGCTGCGCGGTATAGGGCAGAGCCTCGAGCAGCTTGGAAAGCACCGGCATGCCGTCCTTATAGGACGTGCCGAAGTCGAGCCTGAACATGCCCAGAAGGAAGCGGAAGAACTGCACGACGAGCGGGTCGTTGAGGCCCATCTCCTCGCGAAGGATGGCGATATCCTCCGGCGCGGCCTGTGCGCCCAGAATGATCATTGCGGGATCGCCCGGGGAGAGCTGCATGAGCGTGAAGACGATGAGCGAGACGCCGATGAGCACCGGGATCAGCATCAGCACGCGTTTGCCGATAAACTTAAGCATGGTATCAAACCTTCCGTAAAATCTTGGAAATATGGATAAGGGGGGATAAGGAGAACGGGGGATGCGCAGGGACTCTGATCCGGGGAACTCGCATAGTCGCGCAAGCGCTCCTTGCGATTCCCCACGCTTCGCCTCGCTGGTTGCGTCCACTGGACGCGCTCGGCTTCGGTGCCCATGCCCCTGGCAGGGACATTGTCCCTGCACCCTTCTTCGCTGCGCTATTGCGCAGCGGAGGGCAATAAGGATATGCTGCTTAAAACCGCCGCGAAGCGGAGAAGGGGTTTGGGGATGAAATCCCCAAGCAGGTTTGGGCGGCAGCCCAACGTAACCCCAAGAAGAAGGGCGCAGACCCTGTTAAGAGCTGCGCCCTCGATTAAGCAATGTAGCTTCGGAGCGCCCTCTGCGCGAACGAAGCGGATTTTAACCGGCGCGAAGCGCAAGCGGGCGCGGGCACTGCCCGCTTACTCGAAGTAGACGGTGGACAGATCGAAGAACGTGGTGGACATCGGAACGAAGCCCTGAACGTTCTCGCGCAGGCCCAGGTTGTACAGCTCGGCCGCGAGGAAGTCCCAGCCGGCGTCATCATAGATGATCTGGCAGGCTTCCTGATACATGGCCTTGCGCTTCTCCTGGTCAAACTCCGCACGGCCGCCGTCCAGCAGCTCGTCAACCTTCTCGTTCTTGTAGAAGGAGCGGTTGCCCTGAGAGCCCCAGGCGGAGGAGTGGAAGTTGGCATACAGGCCGTTGTCCGCGTCGGCGGTCACCGTGGTCCAGCCCATGATGAACAGCGGCAGGCCCTCGGCGGTCTTCTGCAGGTAGGTGCCCCACTCGATGACCTGGATATCGACGTTGATGCCGATGTCCTTGAGCTGAGCCTGCAGGACGGTGGCGAGCTTGGTGTCGATCTCCTTGTCAGAGATGTACAGGGTGGTGGTGAAGCCGTCCGGATAGCCGGCCTCGGCAAGCAGCTCCTTCGCCTTGGCGACGTTGTACTCGTACGGGACGAGGCTGTCGTTGAAGCCGTTGATGTTCTTGGGCAGCGGGCCGGAGAGCGGCTCGGCAGCATTGGAGTAGGCAACCTTCACGATGGCTTCCTTGTTGGTGGCGTAGTTGATCGCCTGACGCACGCGCACGTCGTTGAACGGAGCGACGCGATGATCAAAGGACAGATACTTGATGGTGAAGGTGTTGAACTGCTCCAGCTTGATGCCGGTGCCCGGCTGGAACATCGGCACGAACTGGGAACCGACGTTCAGCGCAACGTCCACGCCGCCGGTCTGCAGCTCGGCCATCATGGTCGCGCCTTCCGGAATGATGCGGATGACCAGATTTTCAACCTTGGCCGGGCCCTTGAAGTACTCGTCATTGCGCACAAGGCGGATCTCCTGATTCTTCTTCCAGGAGACGAACTTGTACGGACCGGTGCCGATGGGCTGGTTGGCGTAGTTATCGCCCGCCTCGGTCACAGCCTTTTCGCTCAGGATGCCCATATCCTCGTGAGTGAGGTTGTAGAGCAGGGAGGCGCAGGGCTCCTTGGTGATGAAGTGCACGGTGTAATCGTCGATCGCCTTGATCTCGGAGATGGTGGTCAGCATGAACGCGGCCGGCGCAGCGGTCTCCGGGTTGATGTGGCGCTCGAAGGTGAACTTGACGTCGGACGCCTTGAGCTCTTCGCCGTTGTGGAACTTAACGCCCTGATGAAGCTTGATCTCCAGCGTGTTCTCGTCGATCTGGGTCCACTCGGTGGCCAGGGCCGGGATGATCTCCATCTCCGGGCTCAGGGTGACGAGGGTGTCGTAGATCTGCGCAATCGGCAGCGCAGAGGCAGCGTCGTTGGTGCGGTGCGGGTCCAGAGACACGGCGTCGAGCGGGTTGCCGACGATCAGCGTGTCGCCGCCGGCCAGCGCGCAGCTCGCGCACAGGACGATGCACAGCGCCAGGGTCAGGATAGCAAGAAGCTTTTTCATTGTGGTATCCCCCTTACGTTTGTGAAAAGTAGCAATATCATCAGCCGGAATCATTCCGGATGAATCACACGGGAGCGAGGAAGGCAAATTCTTCCTTGGTGCGCATATCGAGGATGAATGCGCTGAGCAGATCCTTGGCCGCCTGCAAGTCGTCCAGATCGATCACCTCAACCGGGCAGTGCGCATAGCGCGACGGGATGGACAGGACGCTGGTGGGCACGCCGGCTTTTTCCTTGTGCATTTCGCCTGCGTCGGTGCCGATGCCGCAGAAGATCTCCAGCTGATGCGGAATATCCTGCTGCTGCGCCAGACGCTGCAGCTTCTTTCGCACGTGCACGCTGGCAAGCAGGCTGAAGTCCATCACCTTGATGCCGACGCCCTTGCCCATGCACAGGGTATTGTCCATCATCGCTTCAAACGTATCGGAGCATGCCGTGGTATCCACCGCGATGGCGACGTCCGCCGTAATCTGCTGGGAAGCGACGCGCGCGCCGCGCAGGCCCAGCTCCTCCTGAGAGGAGAAGACGAAGTACACCGTGCCGTGCACCTGAGAAAAGTCGATATCCTCCAGACACTTGCAAAGCACCGCGCAGCCGGCCCGGTCGTCAAAGCCGTGGCCCATGGCGCGATTCTCGCCGAATTCCTCATAGGGCGTCTGCCAGGTGATGGGATCGGCCACCTGAATGCCCAGACGGGCTACGCCGTCGGCGTCCTTCGCGCCCACGTCGATGTACATCTCGCTGTGCTTGCGCACCAGCTGCGTGTTGTCAAAGCGCATCATGTGCGCAGAGATGCAGCCGATCACGCCCTGACGCAGCGTTCCGTCCTGCGTGCGGATGACCACGCGCTCATTGAGGATGGTGCGGTCGTCGTGACCGCCGACCTTCTCAAAGCGGATCAGGCCGTTTGCTTCGATCTTCTTGACGATGAAGCCGACCTCGTCTGCGTGTGCGGAGAGCATCAGCGTCGGGCCGGGATGTGCGCCTGCCTTTTTGGCGATCACATTGCCCAGGCCGTCGACCCAGATTTCATCGGCGACGTTTTTCAGGCGGTTATACAGATATCGGGCGACCTCGTGCTCAAAGCCGCACGGGCCGGAAATGGAAACCAGATCACGCAGCAGAGCGCGCATCCAAAATCACCTCATTATATAAGGATAGGGTTTCGGCAGAATTACTTTATTATACTACACGTGAAAAACAGTGTCAACGCAATCAGACGCAAAGACCCGCGCTGCGCAGCGGTTTTTGCAGGCGCAGGCACAGCGCGGCAGCCAGCGCGATTTTGATTGCGTCGCCGGGGATGAACGGCAGCACGCAGGCTGTCAGGCAGCTCCAAAGCGCCGAACCGGTGGTGAGCATGAACCATGCCGCGCCCATGATATAACACAGCAGCGTGCCTGCGGCCATGGAGAGCATGAGCGCACGGCGCGTAAAACCCAGACGGTATGAAAGGGTACCGACGGCAAACGCACACGGAATATAGCCAAAGAGGAATCCGCCCGTCGGCCCGAAGAGCACGGATACGCCGCCGGCAAAGCCTGCATACACCGGCACGCCGACAGCGCCGAGGAATACGTAGCAGCAAACGGATGCGGCGCCCCGGTGGCCGCCCAGCAGCGCGCCGCACAGATGCACCGCCAGCAGAGAAAGGCTCACGGGCACAGGGGGAAGGGGAATCTGAATCTGGGAAAGCACACACAGCAGCGCGCAGAGCAGCGCGGAAAGCGTGAGCTGCTGAGTGGTTTTTGCGCGCATGGCAGTCCCTCTCTTCCAAATGGATCAATCTATCGCAGTGTACTATGGATCGCATCCGGCTGTCAAGGCGCGCGATTGCTGATTTGGCTTGTGTTTTTGCGCGCAATCTGTTAGAATACTCTGTATACTCAGGGACATCATGTAAATTGGAATGAAGGGAGATCCTTTCTTATGGATATGAAACAGGTTATTGCCGAGCGCATTGCAAGCGGCGCTCAGCTGTGTTTTGAGGGCTGCGGCCTTTGCTGCAGCGATCTGATGGCGATGCTGGAAACGCCGCCGGATAAGAAGCTGGGCGACTATGCCCTGCCGTGCTTCCGTCTGGCCAAGACCCTGCGCAAGGGCCCGCCGATGATTGCAAGCGCGCTGGCGGAGAAGATCTGCTGCGAGGAAATCGATCATATTGAGGTCGTGGGCGGCTATCTGAATATCTTCCTCAAGCGCAGCTGTCTGGCAAGGAATATCGTCGAGGCCGTGCTCGCCAAGCCGGGCGCGTGGGGCTCCACGAAGGTCGGCGAGGGCAAGACCGTCTGTCTGGACTATTCCTCCATCAACATCGCCAAGCGCTTTCATATCGGCCATCTCTCCACCACGATGATCGGCCATTCCCTCAAGCGCATCTATGATTTCAATGGCTACAAGACCGTGGGCATCAACCATCTGGGCGACTGGGGCAGCCAGTTCGGCAAGATGGTCGCGGCTTATAAGCTGTGGGGCAACCGCGAAGAGGTCGAAAAGGGCGGCGTGCAGGCGATGGTCGATCTGTACGTGAAGTTCCACGCCGAGGCGGAGAAGGATCCGAGCCTGGACGATCTGGGCCGTTCCTGGTTCAAGAAGATCGAGGACGGCGACGAGGAAGCCCTCGAAATCTTCTCCTGGTTCAAGGCCGTCACCCTCAAGGATACCCAGCGCGTGTATGACCTGCTGGGCGTGAGTTTTGACAGCTACAACGGCGAGGCTTTCTACAACGACAAGATGGATCCTGTTGTCGCCGAGCTGAAGGAAAAGGGCCTGCTGGTGGAAAGCCAGGGCGCGCAGGTCGTCAATCTCGACGATTACAACATGCCCCCGGCGCTGGTGCTGCGCAGCGACGGCGCGACGCTCTATATCACCCGCGACCTTGCGGCTGCGTTCTATCGCCACAACGAGTATGCCTTTGACAAGTGCCTCTACGTCGTCGCCTATCAGCAGAACCTGCACTTCAAGCAGCTCTTCAAGATCCTCGATCTGATGGGCCACGAGTGGCACAAGGGCATGGAGCACGTTTCCTTCGGCATGGTCTCCTACGAGGGCCGCGCCCTGTCCACCCGCGAGGGTTACGTCGTCTATCTGGAGGACCTGCTCAACAAGGCCATCGAGAAGGCGCGCGAGATCATCGAGGAGAAGAGCCCGAACCTGCCCAACAAGGACGAGGTGGCCCGCCAGGTCGGCGTGGGCGCCGTGGTCTATTTCGATCTGCATAACGAGCGCATCAAGGATATCGACTTCCGCTGGGATCGCGCGCTGAGCTTCGAGGGCGAGACCGGACCGTATGTTCAGTATACCCATGCGCGCTGCTGCTCTGTGCTGCGCAAGGCCGAGGCCTACAAGGACGCGCAGCCCAATTATGACGTGCTGTGCGACGACGAGGCGCTGGAAGTGCTCATGCAGCTTTCCCGCTTCCCGGAGACTGTGCGCAAGGCCATGGAGCAGAACGAACCCTGCCTGATCACCCGCCATGTCACCTCTCTGGCGCAGGCATACAACAAGTACTACTTCGAGCACCGCATCATGGACGAGAACGACGCTGCTGCAACTGCTGCCCGTGTCCGCCTGACCGACGCCGTACGCGACGTGATCAGGACCGGTCTGTACCTCATCGGCGTCGAGGCGCCGGAGCGCATGTAAAAACGGGAAACGAAGGGGACGCCGGGCTGCCGCCCAGACCCGCTCGGGGACATTGTCCCCGAACCCCTTCTTCGCTGCGCGTACGCGCAGCGGAGGGGAAATGATGGTTTGCTTATAACTGCCGCGAAGCGTATATGGGGTCAAGGGGCGAAGTCCCTTGTCAGGGGTTTGGGGATGAAATCCCCAACGTACTGCATAAGAAAAGGAGCCACAGCGATGGATATTCACGAGCTGCGCGAACTGATGCTGGACATCGAATGCATGACTGTACTGCGTCATGTGATGGAAAGGCCGGCCATGGCGGCGCTGTATCGTCTGGTCTGCGACTGCGCAAACGACGGCACCGGCGAAAATGAGCTGGTTTATGCTTATTGCGAGGTATACAACGCCTGGCTGGCGGCGGCCTCTCAGGGCCGGGGCGGCTTTGCCCGCGCCGCGCTGGAAAGCGTGCTCTTTGAGGAGAGCCCGGTGGCGCAGATGTGCGCGCGCATGGATGCGGGCCGGCTGCCCTACAGCGTGATGAACGCGCTGGGCCACGATCTGGAGGTGCTGGGCAGGCTGACGAATATTGATCCTGCGATGTTCATGCTGCTGTGCGAGCGTGCGGGCATGTCCGGCAAGATGGCGGCGAGGCTGCCGATGTGGGAACCGGCGCTGGGCGAGGAGCAGTTTGATCCGCGCGTGGATGTAAAGATGCTCTCCCGCGAGGGTGCAAAGCGCGTGGCGGCGTTTTTCCGCAAGCATGGCACCGGCCTGTTTGCTTCCTGCCCGGGGTCGACATGGGTTGGCGTGAGCGAAAAATATCCGCTGGGTCTGCGCGGCATTGTAAAGCCCGATCCGATCCGGCTGGAGGATATGGTGCTCTATGAGAAGGAGCGCGGCGCGCTGATTGAAAACACGCAGCGTCTGCTTGCCGGCCATCAGGCATGCAATATCCTGCTTTACGGCGACAAGGGCACCGGCAAGAGCGCCACGGTCAAGGCGCTGCTCTCCAGCATGTGGCTGGACGGCCTGCGCATCGTCGAGGTGCCGCTGGCGCATCTGACCAACCTGCCCACGATTTTCTCCATCCTGCGCGAGCAGCCGGGCAAGTTTATCGTATTCGTGGATGATCTGGCCTTCGGCGATTCCTGCCCGGAATACACCGCGCTCAAGACGGTGCTCGAGGGCGGTCTGGAGGCGCGCCCGGAAAACGTTGTGGTCTATGCCACCAGCAACAGGCGCAATATCGTGCGCCAGCGCTTCTCCGAGCGTCAGGATGACGTCAACGAGCGCGACACGCTGGAGGAGAAATTCTCGCTGGCAGACCGCTTTGACCTGCGCCTCACGTTCCAGGCGCCCTCTCAGGATGAGTATTTTGTCATCTGTCAGGCGCTGCTGGACGCCCGCGGCGTCGAATATGACTGGGAGGCGCTCATGCCGCGCGCCCGCGCATGGACGGTCAGCCACAACGGCTGCTCCCCGCGCATCGCGCGCCAGTTTGTCGATCTCATCGAGGGCGAAATCGCGCAGCAGGCATAAACAAAAGCAAAAGCCGCAGGACGGAGCTTCCTGCGGCGTTTTTTGAAAGTGGAGTTTTATTTTCGAAAATATCATCTGTAGTATCGCGAAGTGGAGGATGAGTGGCGGAGTGAGTGCAAAAAAGAAGAAAAACTGGCTGTCTGGTGCCATCGGCGCGCTGATCGCTCTTGCCTGCGCGCTGGTGCTGGCGGTCGTGTTCTACGGCGCGATGGCCTATCAGCTGGCGGATGGCACGCTGCGCGGCGGGCAATCTGCTGCCCGAAGCGGTACGGCCGCCGCGCTGGCGATTGCCGATGCTCAGCTGATATCCGGGCAGACGCAGCGTCAGGAGACCGGCGGCGAGGCATGCACGGTGACCACGCGCATGTATAAAACCAGCGGCGGTCTTGAGGTCGAGGCGGTATCCGCCGACAGCGCGTCGTATATCACCCGATTGTCCGACGAGGGGTGGACGGCGCAGCTGGTCACGGGATTTACCCTTGCGGGGATGGACGCCGTATACAGCGTACGCGGGCAGGAGGGTATGCTCAGCGCGCGCGACGGGAACAGCATCTATATGCTGCACGCGCAGGCAGACGAGCAGACGCTCTACGCGCTGGGCGCAGGCGCATATCTGGAATAAGGCTTCGCAAGTGATGCATGAAGGATATACGGACAGGAGGAAACGATATGCTGATCGTGATGGAAGGCGCTGTGATGTGCTTTGTGCTGCTGCTGACCTGTGTCATTGGTATTGCCAACGGCCCGGCGGGACTGGTTGTACTCTATGAGCAGAACGTGCAGGACCGCGCCGTTGAGCTGGGGTTGACCACGAAGAAAAGAATCCGCAGGAATTTTGTGCTTGCATGCATTGCGCTGTTTGTGCCGTCGCTGATTCTGCCGCCGCTGATGGTTTATGGCGTCAACGGCGCGTCGGGATTCTGGGCGCCCTTCTGGCAGATGACGGTCATCCAGTGGATCGCAGGCCTGTTTGATCGCTTTTTTATCGACTGGTACTGGGTGGGCCGCACGAAGGCGTGGCTTATCCCCGGCACGGAGGATCTGATGCCATATATTCCCGTGCCGGTGTGTGTGCGCAAGTGGATGGGAACGATTTTCGTCTATCCCATTCTTTCGGCGGTTGTCGCGGGAATCGGGCTGCTGGTCTGAAAACAGGCCTGAGAAATGCAAAAAGGAGCGGAAAAACCGCTCCTTTTTGCTTGCCGTCCGGCGGCAAAATGGTTTATGTTACAGAACTTCACAGTTTTCAAAATATTTTTACGGAAAAGTGCCGGAAATGCTTGACAGGACTTTAAAAAGGGAATACAATACTATATTGCATTAGTATGCACAATAGCGAAGTTATGTCCGGCAGGATAAGCTTCATGAGACCATTGTACAACGCTTTGAGCTGTTTGGCAATGAGCAGTTTCAAGGCTTACGTGCACATTGCATCATAATCCTTTTCAAGGCTTAGACAAGTTAGGGGTGATGGCATTCATGGTTACCGTCCGCGACGCGCGCGAGGAAGCTGAGATCATGAAATACGTCGGGGTTCATGACGTGCAGCTGGGAAAGGGCAGGGTTCGCAAGAGCTTTGCCAGCATCGAAGAAGTTGTGGAGATGCCCGATCTGATCGAGGTTCAGAAGAATTCTTACGAGCGTTTTCTCAAGGAGGATCTCCGCGAGGTTCTCAATGATGTTTCGCCGATTTACGATTTTAATGGCAACTTGAAGCTGGAGTTTATCGACTACTCTCTGGACAAGACGCCTAAATACACGCTGGCGGAGTGCCGCGAGCGCGATATGACCTACGCCACTGCGCTTAAGGTGCTGGTCCGCCTGACCAACAACGAGACCGGCGAGGTCAAGGAAAGCGAAGTCTTCATGGGCGACTTCCCGCTGATGACTGAGAAGGGCACGTTCATTATCAACGGCGGCGAGCGCGTCATCGTCAGCCAGCTTGTGCGCTCCCCTGGCGTTTACTACCGCGAGAGCATCGACAAGGCCGGAAAGCACCTGTTTGACACGCAGGTAATCCCCCGCCGCGGCGCCGGGCTGGAGTATGAAATCGACTCCAACGACGTCATCTGGGTCCGCGTGGACCGTGCCCGCAAGCTGCCGGTTACCAGCCTGCTGCGCGCGCTGGGC
>JAFWXL010000047.1 GCA_017545905.1 Clostridia bacterium
AAAGCTTATGATCCGGATCATACAGGCGGATAGTCCGGTGGGCATTGCTATCAATTGGTATAAATGGGATTCTTTGGCATATACCAATGGGAATCAAGCCAAATACTATACCGTTTTTTCGCTGGAATTCTTAAAACTCGGAGGAGCATCTATGCCCGGAACGCTTTTGTGTAATGTCTACACCTACACAAATAACGCGAATGATAGTATTGGTTCGGGCTATATTCGCGGACGGGGTGCGCCGCTTTGGCCTTTTGAGACCGCAAGACAGTCGCAATCGATTGATAATGTTTGTATTCTTGCGACAACCGCGTCTGCCCCTATTCCGCTTGGCACAACGATTGAAATTTACGGGGTGCGGGCATGAGGATCTGGGAAAACGGCGTCATCCGGGATATGACCCCGGAGGAAGAACGGCTCCACGAAGAGTCTATGGCATCCATCGTAGTGCTTGACGATCCGTATCAGATTATCGACATCTTAACAGGAGAGGGGGAATAACATGATCGTCCGCACGATCGAGGAGGCGCGGGCCTACCGCGCCCAGATCAACAACGTATCCGCGGCCGCATCTGACAGCATGGCCGCCGCGAATATCGACCTTTTTGACCCATGGCGCGTTGGCGTGGAGATTACACAGGCCATGATCGACGCTGGCCGCGCGCGCTATCGCTACGAGGGCGCAGTCTACAAGGCCCTGCAGCCTCATATCACACAGGCGGACTGGACGCCAGACGCTGCGCCGAGCCTCTGGGCGCGGCTTGACGTAGAACATGCCGGCACTCTGGCCGATCCGATCCCGGCCGCGCTGAATATGGAATATTTCGAGGGCCTCTATTACTCGGATGGCGAGGCCGTTTATTACTGCTTCCGCTCCACCGAGATCCCCGTTGCCTATCTGCCCAGCCAGCTGGTCGGAACCTACTTTAATCTCGTCTAATTTAAAAAGGAGGTGTAAGCACACCATGAAAAAGATCTATGCCGCGCTCGTCGCGGCCCTTCTGCTTATTGCTGCTCCTGTCCACGCTGTGGGTTGGGAGCCTGAAGCCCCCGAGGCAACGCCGCCCTGCACCATCGGGATCAGCCTCTACGAATATAGTCAGACCGTCCAGCTCGGCGGCGGCTATTACAAGCCCTTCGGCGGCGAGGCCCAGAAGGGGACTATGCTCCGGGCGCTGGTCGCTGTCCACATCCCGGAGGGCGTGGATGTATCCCGGCTTGATCTTAAGATCAGCGCGACCGGCTTCGAAATCACCGAGGCCCCGGCGCTGGCTCTGGCGGTGGGGCGGAACGACTTTCTCCTCGCCGGATATCTCACACAGAGCGCCGCCACGATCAAGGCCGAATTGATTTATAAAGGCCTTACCGTGGAGGAGCTTCCCCGGGTATCTGTGACCGAAGGCGGCGTATTGAATGTGGATCGCCTCGGTTTCGTTACGGACGCAAAGGACAAGATCACCGGCCTGCTCTTCGATGGAGAGCCGCTTGGCCGGACGCTTTCCGGCGAGCTTGATCTTTCCGAGGCTGAGCAGCGCGAGTTGAGCGAAACGCTGTCTTATCTGGGATTTAAGCTTGATGGATCCCTTGGATATATGAACCGCGCGCTCATTGAAAAGCACCTTGGTGGGGCGTGGGCGATCAGCGCCACCGCGCGCCTCGGCGCGACCAGCATCACCGGCCCCGTCAGCGGCCCGGCCGCCGCGATCCCGCAGACCGGCGCGGTCAGCTGCGCGCCCGCCCTGTTTATCATCCCCGCCGCGGCGCTGGCCGTAGCCGGGAAGAAGCGGAGGCGCTAAATGCTTTACACTGTTCAAAAAGGGGACAACCTGACCCGCATCGCTCGGAGGTTCGGTGTTCTTATGGAGGAGATCGTTGCCGCGAATGACATCGCCGACCCTAACAGGATCTACGTCGGGCAGGAGCTGTTGATCCCGGTCAAAGAGCCGACCGAAGCGGAAAGCAAGGGCGGCGGGATCATTGATAAGTTCCTTGCCTACCTCCACAAGCAGATCAACCACATCTATGTCTGGGGCGCGCAGGGCGAGACCGTCAGCGCCATGGAGGATCCCGCCGAGTGGATCTCCGACAGGGAGACCAGCCGGAAGAACGCGGGCCAAGCCCTTGCGCTCTATGATCTGAGAGCGATGGAGGGCATGGATCCGATCCGGGCTTTTGACTGCTCCGGTCTGATCATGCGTTTCATGAATGACGAGGGGATCTTCACCGTTGACCTCAGCTCCCGGGGCCTCTTCGGGAAATGCGACGAGATCGTCCGGGAGGATCTGCGGCCCGGCGATCTTCTTTTCCGCCATAACGGAGAAAAGATCCATCATGTGGGCGTCTATGTAGGCGGCCGCTGGGTGATCGAGGCCATGGGCCGGGACGTGGGTGTGGTGAAGCGAGATATCGACGCCAGCGGCCCGCGGTATTGGAACCGGTTTGGCCGTCTGCGCAAGCTGCAGGAGGTGGACGATTGAGCGGCGCGGTGATGGAGTGGGGGATCGAGATCCTTCAAGCCGTCCTGATCGGCGCTCTCGGCTTCTTTCTGCAGCGCCGGATAAAAGGGAAAGACGATCAGGCCGCCGCCCACGAGGCGGCGCGCACAAAGCGGGATCTCCTCTCCATGGAGCTGTCCATGGCCACGGCCGATCTGGCTTATGCCAATGCCATGGCGATCAAACGGGGAAGCCCGAACGGCGAGATCGAGGCAGGCGTCGCAGCCTATGAAAAAGCACAAAAAAAATATCTCGCCTTCCTTTCGGAACAGGCATCCGAACATATTAACCATTAAAGGAGGAGCTTAAAATGAGCGAAAAAACGATCCTTTGGGTCAAGGCGGCCGGGATCCGCGCGATCAAAACACTTGCACAGGCCGCTATCGGCGTGATTGGTTCCAGCGTAGCGCTGGGGGAAGTGGACTGGATTCTGGTGGGCAGCTCCGCCGCGCTGGCGGCGATCCTGTCCCTGCTGACCAGCGTCGCGGGACTGCCGGAGGTTCCGAGCGAAAAGTAAGCAAGTCAAAAGAGCGGCCATGATGGCCGCTTTTTTTTGTTTTTAAAAAAATCATTCCTCTTCGTATTCTAGGATCTCGCGGATATCTTTCAGCATCTGCTGAAGAGTTGGGCCGTATAATTCGTCTTTTTTAAAATCATCGGCGCTGCGTGCCGCGCCTTCCCCGGCATACAGCATGGATAAGCCGTAGAAGGTGTCGGCCACGCTGCCGTCGTAGGTGAAATTAAAATACGTCATGGCCTGCCGAGGGGATACAAGACGAGATATATGCGCACAGTATGCAAATATGTCCGCCAGATCTTCGTGGGGCAGCAATTGGGGCGTGTCTGCCCCGTTTGATCCACCCTTTCCTGGCTCCAGCAGTTCCTCCGGCCGGATCCCCAGCGCCTGGGCCAGCTTGACCGCCTTTTCCAGTGTCACGTTTGCCATGTTAATGTTGCCCGCCTCATATTTCTGGATCGTCCGGAACGGGACGCCGACCAGCTCCGCCAGGCCCATTTGCGTCAGGCCCTTGGCCCGACGCAGTTCTTTTAATGTTGGCATTTTTAGCCCTCCTTCCTGCCGATCGTCTGGATGATGCAGCCATAGTTCCCGGCCCGGTAGACCTTGATCTGCTTTGCATAGACCTTAAAGGTCAAGCCCCGGTCGTCATAGATCTGGATCCAATGTTCAGCCTCAAATTCCAGGCTGTAATGGTCGCCAATCTCTGCTTCTTCGTCCACCAGGTAGGCGCTGTAGGCGTCGTCGCCCCCAAATTTCAGCCAGGAGAGCTTTGCAGGGCTGCCCATGATCAGACGGGCCGCATCAGAGTAACCAAGGGAGACGGAGGAATAGTCTTTGTAGTTCTTCATTGCTTGTTTTCTCCTTTGCTTTATCTTATGTATACATTATACGCCATCAAAGGCGTAAAGTCAAGCACTTTTTCAAAATTTTTCCATAAAAAAATCGGAGGCTTTATGCCTCCGATCCTTTATTCCTTCTCCGCATCCAGCAGCTCCTCTCCTTCATCCGATGTATTCTATCTATTGATTTTTTTCAAAAAAAAGAGTAAAATTTTAGGAATTCCGGGGAGCGGAGTTCCGCAGCCATTAATTCCTAGAATGGAGTTTAGCGTCGAATGGATGCTAAACTCCATTCTTTCTTTAACCTCGATCCTTTCAATGAGCAGGCGCACGGCCTGCGCAT
>JAFWXL010000048.1 GCA_017545905.1 Clostridia bacterium
CGTCGATCTTGTCGATAAAGACGATGCACGGCGCATGCTTCTTCGCCTGATCAAAGGTATCGCGCACACGGCTTGCGCCCACGCCCACGAACATCTCCACAAAATCGCTGCCGGAGATGGACATGAACGGCACACCCGCCTCGCCGGCCACAGCCTTGGCCAGCAGCGTCTTGCCTGTGCCGGGCGGGCCGACAAGCAGCACGCCCTTGGGGATGCGCGCGCCCACCTTCGTGAAGCGGCGCGGATTCTTGAGGAACTCGACAAGCTCCTGCATCTCTTCCTTTTCCTCGACCGCGCCCGCAACATCGGCGAACGTGATTCTGGCCTCGTCCGGATGGAAAATGCGAGCCGTGCTGTGGCCGAAATTCATCATCTTTCCGCCGCCACCGCCGCCCTGCTGGCGCATGATGAACAGCCAGAAAATCATCAGGCCAAACGTCATGATGATGTAGGGCATCAGCTCCATGATCCATGGCGTCTGCGGAGCAGGCAGATAGGTCAGCGTGAAGCCGAGCTCAAGCTCGGACACCTCGCTCACATCCTTGCCCTCGCGCGCCGCCGCCAGACGGCGGCAGGTATCCACGAACGTATCTGCATCGGCCAGCGTCACAAAATCGTACGCCTCTGCAGAGAACCTCTCCTTCGGGATGCTGCTTCCCGCCATACGCGCGTAAACAGTATTCTCCTGCACAGCCACCTGCTCGATAGCGCCCTTGCTGATGAATTCCAGCATTTCGCTGTATTCAATGCGGGTGCCGGTCTGTCCGTTCATCGTGGAGGTGAACATCTGCGCGACGGCAAAGACCACCATGATGATCAGCAGATAGAACGGGAAGCCTTTATATGACTTTTTCAATGGGAACCTCCAACTTTGCGGCACACGCCGCCTGTGATATCAGAATCAATCCTCGTAAATCTCAGGTCTGAGCACGCCGATATCCGGCAGATTGCGGTACTTCTCATCGTAATCCAGACCGTAGCCCACGACAAACTCGTCCGGAATCGTGAAGCCGAAATAATCCACGGTCAGCGGCACGCGGCGGCGCTCGGGCTTATCCAGCAGGGTCACGATCTTCAGGCTCGCCGCGCCGCGGCTGAGCAGGTTCTCGCGCAGGAAGCTGAGCGTCATGCCGGAGTCGACAATGTCCTCGACAATCAGCACGTCCTTGCCGTTGACGGGCTTGTCCAGATCCTTGAGAATGCGGACGACGCCGGAGGACTTCGTCGCGCTGCCATAGCTGGAAATCGCCATGAAATCCATGGTCATCGGCAGGTCGATCTCACGCGTCAGATCCACAAAAAACGGCGCAGCGCCCTTGAGAATGCAGATGGCGACCATGTCCTTGTCTCTGAAATCCTCGGTAATCTGCGCAGCCATTTCCTTGATGCGCACGGCAATCTGTTCACGGGTAACCAGCAGTTCGTCCTTCAGATCCGCATACGTTTGTCTCTTCTCAGTCATGACAATATCCTCCGAATATGTTTTATCCTTTTATTCCTGCATGCCCGCACAGGGCCAGTTCGCCGCAAAACGGACAATCATCTGCTGTGTGTTCTCCTCCGAGCGGCAGCATTCCGCCGGACGAAGCCCTGCGGCAAAGAGAATACTCCCATCCCCTGCACGCACAATCGGAACGCTTGGCCGCATGGCGCGCTCCACGCCCGCGTCAATCATCAGCTTTTTGAGCCTGACGGGGGTTTTCCTGCCGAAGGGAATCATCATGTCTGCTTCACGTCTGGCGGACACATATGCGCCCTCAAGCAGCTTTGCCGGTATCCGCTGCGCGCATTTCCCGTCGCCTGTTTCGCCCTCAGGCGCAGGATATACCTCAAAACGCCCGAACGGCGTGTCCGTCACGCCTGGCACGCAAAGCGGCGTATCCGTCACGGGCACATGTGCGTGCGTCAGGCACAGGTAACGCCTGCCCACGGACGCATGCGCGCCGCGGGTGAGATTGATCACGGCTTCATCCGCCTTCAGCGCGTCCATGACCGCTTCGATCACGCCGCAGCGCTGGGGGCCAAAGCCATGCCGGTCAATCAGACGCGTCAGCACGCGCGAAAGCACCGCCGGATGCAAACCTGCAAGGCAGCGTCTGGGCACAGCCGCGCCGTCCGTCAGCGCAATCACCGGGATATCCAGCGCATCGATCTGCGCGGCAAAGTAATCCTCGTCCCGCTGAGCAGCGCGCGCAAGGCGGCAAAGCGCCTCGCCCGAACCAGGCATGCCCGCCTCCATCCGGGGCAGGATCTCATGACGGACTCTGTTTCGCAGATAAACCGTGTCCGCGTTGGTTTCATCCTCGCGCCACGGCTGACCGATGGCCTGCAGGTATGCCCTGAGCTGCTGCGGCTGCTCGCCAAGCAGCGGGCGGATCAGGTGTCCGCTCTGAAAACGCATGGCGCACAGCCCGCGCATATCGCTGCCGCGCATGGCATGCAGCAGCACCGTCTCCGCCTGATCGCACCTGTGATGCGCCAGTGCAACGGCATGCGCGCCAATCCGCTCCATCGTGCTGCGCAGAAAATCATGGCGCAGCGTGCGCGCTGCGTCCTCGACGCCGCAGCCATGCATCCGGCTGTATGCCGGCGCATCAACCTGCGCGGTATATAGTGGAACGTTTTTCTCTTTGCACAGTGCACGAACAAAGGCAAGATCATCGAGCGACGCAGCGCCCCGGATACCATGCTCGACATGCGCACAGGAAACCCGGAGCGGGTAGCTGTCCTGAGCGCGCAGAAAAAGACAAAGCAGCGCCACAGAATCCGCGCCGCCGCTGAGCGCCACAAGCACATGACTGCCCGGCATAAAGCCGCAGTCCTGTGATAAGCGTGTGCTGAATTCTTCTTCTGTCATGATCCGTCTACTCCTGTCCATACAGGTTCTATTGTACCCTGTCAAGCCCAAAATGGCAAGGCAATTGAACAAAAAAGTACTTCCGGCGCGCGCACAATTCCTGTAAGCGACGCTTTCCCTCCACGCAAAGCAGCGCCGGAAGATGATTCTTCCGGCGCCTCGCTGCATTATCATGTTTTCAGGCCCTGCTGACGCGCATGCACAGCACAGCCATATCGTCTCTGGGCGGCTTTTCGCCCATACACTGGGCAATCAGGCGTTCACCCACCGCCTGCGGATGCAGCCAATGCAGCTTTTCAATCGCCTCACGAATCCCCTCTTCTCCACCCGGATGCGATTCCAGCACACCATCCGTCATCATTATCACCACATCACCGGAAATCAGCGTCATTTCAGATGTGTTCGCCTCCACATTTGGAAGAACGCCCACTGGAAGCGTATCGGCGCCCACCGCGCGCACCTCCCCCTGACGCACGATGTAGGACGGGCATGCTCCCAGCTTTTCAAACGCTGCGGCGCCGCTGTGCAGATCAACCACGCACAAATCCAGCGTCGCATACATTTCCCTTCCTGTGCACATGAGCATCAGCGCATTCACCACGTCAATCGCCTGCGCGCGCGTGTAGCCTGCGCGCAGGCTTTCCATCGTCATCTCCAGCGCAGCACGGCTCTCCTGCATGGCGTTCACGCCGCTGCCCATTCCGTCAGACAGCGCCAGCACATGCCGTCCGCCGCCGAGCGGGCGCGATACATAGCTGTCGCCTGCGACGTCCTCGCCTGAACGGCTGCGAAGCGCCGCCCCGATTTCCAGAGAAAGCATAGGCTTCTGCTCAAAGACAGCCTGCGTGCAGAGCATTCCCTCGCGCAGGCAGGCGCGCATCGGCAGCGCGCAGGCAGATGAAACCAGCTTTTCCAGCGTCACCGGCGCGACAGATTCCGGCTTGAGGAGCATGACCTCCATCCGTCCGCCCATGCGCAGCGCATAGGCGACGCGGATCTGCTCAAGCCCGGCGCGAAGCAGCGCATAGCGTATCCGCCTGTATGCCTCGTCATCCGGTCTGATCTCGCTGAGCGTGCGTTCACAGACCTGATGCGCCGCTGTGCTCGTCTTTGCCAGCAGATCCACGCACTGTGCAACAAGCGGGCTGTCCTGCATCGGCGCAGCCAGCGCCTGCATCATATGCGCCGTATCCTCATACAGACGCGCCCATGAATGAATCATCGACGCGCAGCGCACGGCAACCGCCTCGCTCTGCGTCATTTCATCCGGCACCGTCCGCTCAATCAGACCCGTTACCGGCACGCGGCGCACGCCTGACAGCAGCAAAAACGGCGCAAAGCCCGGCAGACAGAAGATAAACAACCGAAGCGCTTCCATATCCCCGCGCAGCAGCGCGCCTGCCGCCGCCATGCCGCTGACCATCACCAGCGCGCACAGGCTTCTGTGCCTTGTCTTAATCTCGCCCGCCAGAAAGCCGCCGCAAACCAGCATCGCACATGTATGCACGCTGCCAAGCCCCAGCGACACCGCACCGCCCAGCACCCCTGCACACAAAAGCGCCTGCGACGCGCCACCGACGTAGGCATGTTCAAGCGTCAGATAGGCTGCCATCGCGCTGGTCAGGATTCCGCCGTACGGAAGGCGCATCAGCCCCGCTGCCAGCGAGGCGCACACAGCCATCACGCACAGCGGGCGCGTTTCGCCGTCCAGCTCATCCCTGTGGCAGACCATCATGGCTGCACCGTCATAGAGCACGCTCAGCCCTGCGCCTGCCGCCGCCGTGAGCGCAAGGAGCATGACCGCCAGCGGCGTATCCACACCCGTGATCACGCCGGCAGACAACTGCACCAGAAACACCGCCAAAGCCGTGCTCATCCTGCCCGAACGCCTTGTCCACAGACCGCATGTCAGCCACAGCAGCACGCAGCACACCATCTGCCAGCATGCCGCCATATCGCCCGATGCAAAGCCTGCGGCAAAACCTGCCAGCACGCCGGCAAACGCCGCCGGCACACAGAAGCCCAGACGCAGCAGCACAGCGAACATCGCTGTCTGGCACGCATATCCGCCGCCCGGCAGCGCGCTGAGCGAAAGCAGCGCCATCATCAGAAAGCACAGCGTACGCTGAGAAAGCGTTCCCCGCATGCGCAGCGCATGCACAATGCCATCCAGACAGCCCTGTGGCCGTCGGGCGCTTTGCTCCATCTCTTCTCCGAAATTCTGCCCGTATTCCGCTGCGCGCTGTGTCATCGCCGTTCCCGCCCTTTTCTTTGTGATATGATCCATTGTATAGGGCTGTATGGCTGGCGCCTGTCGCTTCTGCGCGCAAAAAAAGAAAAGCGCTCGACGCGCTTTTCTCTGATTCACGCTTTTATCCCGTCGGCGGATCAATCCCAGCCGTCGTCATCATCATCGAAGGGATTGCTTCCCTCCACCATTTCCTCGCCGAGGAGCTCCTTTGCCCGATCATCCGGCAGTTCACTCACGCCGGTGAGTCTTCGAGCGATGGTCTCGCTGTGACGCTGCGCCGTCTCGATGGTTTCGCTCGCCTGACGCAGGCTCTTCTGCGTGCGGCTGAGCAGGCTGGCAAAGCCGCCAAAGTCCGTGCGCACAGCGCTGAGCAGCGCCATGATTTCCTCTGTCCGCTGCTCGATGGCCAGCGAGCGGAAGCCCATCTGCAGGCTCTGCAGCAGCGCAGCGAGCGTTGTCGGGCCGGCAATCACCATACGGCTCTCGCTCTGAATCCGCTCCGCAAGGCCGCCGATGCGCAGCACTTCGGCATAAAGCCCCTCATTCTGCAGAAACATCACCGCGTAATCCGTCGTATACGGCGGCGCGATCAGCTTTTCGCTCATTCTGCGCGCATGCATGCGTACAGCAGATTCAAGCAGGCTCCTCGCGCTGTCCACTTCTTCGCGCGATCCGCTCTCCAACGCACTGCGCAGTTCGCTGTACTCACGCATGGGCAGGCTCGCATCGATGGGCAGAAACACGGTATGTCCATGCCCCTGCCCGGGCATGACCACAACATAATCCGCAACAGCCTCTCCGCCCGGGCGAACCGGCGCATGCTGCGCATACTGATCGGGCGCCAGCATCTGCGCAAGCAGCGCGCCCAGCTGCATCTCGCCCCATACGCCCAGCGGCTGCGCGCCGCCCAGCGTACGGCTGAGCTCATCCACGCTGCCGGCCAGCGACTGCATGGCACTCAGGCTGCTGGTCACCTGTTCAAGGCGCCTTGTCACCTGCGCGAAGGAAGCTTCCAGACGCTGGTCTACCGTCGCGCTGAGTTTTTCATCCACCGTCAGGCGCATCTGCTCGAGTTCGCGGCGGTTATCCTCGCTGATGCGCGTAAGGCCGCCTTCAAGCGTCTCACGCATGCGCTCCATGCGCTCTTCATTGCCGGCGAGCTTATCATCGAGCGTCTTGGTCACGCTGCTCAGGCGATCCTCATAAGTACTCAGCCGCCTGTCCATCGTCTGGCGGATACGCTCCATGCGTTCTTCTTCCTGACGGCCGGCTGCGCGCATCTGTCCGCCCAGCGAATCCATCTGCCCCTGCTGTGTGCGCGTCATTTCACCCATCATGCGCACGACGCTGTCGTTGACTGCCTGCATGGCCTCACTGTATTCGCGCTGCGTCTTCTCGCTGGCTTCGCGCGAGCGCGCATCGGACATGGCCAGCTGCTCGGCAATTTCCTTTGTCATATTGCGAACGCTCTGCTCAGCCTGCTTTGTCCTGTGGTGCAGCAGCACCAGCGCAACGAGCATCAGCAACACCAGCAGCAAACACAGCATCAGCATAGTCTGCTGGGTATTCATCCCTTCCAGAAGCGCACTGACCTCATGCAGCAATTCCATAAATTCTCACTCCGTATCCTCCCGTGCTGTGGCGCTCGGGATGCAAATATGATATAATGAATCCGCCCGCAAGGGCAAAGGAGGTAACCAAATGGCACAAAGACGCAGAAAAGAACAAGAGATGATCCGCCGGCAGCGCATCATCACCGCCCTTTGCGTGATCGGCGGAGTGGGCGCTGTGCTGCTGAGCGTTTTTGTTTGCATCCTGATCTTCGATCCCTTTGCTGCGAGCATGCCGGTTTCCGCGCCTGCCGCCACTTCGCTTCCCTACAGCGCGGCCGAGCCTTTTTCCCTCGGCGACCTGACCACAGCCCAGATCACGCAGCTGCGCAAAAACGGACGGATGGCTGTGAGCGACGGCCCGCGCGGCGTGAGCATCGGCGATACCCTTGAAAAGCTGATGGAGCGGCTTCCCTCCACCATCGCCGTCAGGCAGAACGCCATGTCGGGCTCCGGCATGGATCAATCCGACGAGGAAATGAACCAATACTACCAGGATTATCTGGAGACGCTCGATTCCACCGAGCGAACCGGCATGCAGTCCGAGGAGCAGATCATCCTCTACTGCGCGGATTACTTTGAAAACCAGAACGGCATGATGACAGTTCTGCCTCCGCGTGGCCTGATCGACGTGGACAACGGAGAGATCGTCGTAACCCTGCTCGCGCCCACGAGCGCATATCCCGCCGGCACCAGGGACAACTACGGCGCATACGAGCACGTATACTGCGTATACACCATCGATCCGGAAACCATGACGATTGCATCGATCACCCTTGGAATTGACCAGTAAACACACAATACTCCGATCTTCTTCATTATATAAAAGCACAAATCAGTTGTCAATTGTTACAAGCTTAATATTTTCGTAATATTTCTTTTTTCGGTGTTCTCAAAAAAACTCTTGACAAACGCCTTCGGTGTGCTATAATGTACTTTGTTTGACAGCGCATGTCTGTCATACGGGGTGTAGCGCAGTTTGGTAGCGTGCTTGAATGGGGTTCAAGAGGCCGCGAGTTCGAATCTCGCCACTCCGACCAGTAAAAAGTGCTTGATTTCACTACGAAATCAAGCACTTTTTCTTTTATTTCCTATTCTTAAAGTTTAGGAATACTGTACGGCAGGGTAAAGTTTTTCAAAATAGCGGGTAAAGTCGCCTCGTTTTGCACACGAAAATGAGGTGTGAAAATGTCAACCATCACTGAAAAAAAGAAGGATGGAAAGGTCGTAGCATTCAAGTTTACGACCTACGTTGGCAAGGACGATCAGGGTAAACAAAAGTACAAAACGACGACGTGGAAACCGCCAAACGGCCTGAGTGTCGCCAAAGCCCGCAAACTGGCAGAGGCTGAAGCCTATCGCTGGGAGCAAGAGATCAAGGGAAATCAGCCTGAACACGGCGAATTCGCGACGCCTGTTCCCGGTGAAGCTCCTGAAGAGCCTGAGATCGTGCCTGAAGAGGAAACCTTCCGCCACTTCGCTGAACAGGTCTGGCTGCCTCTGAAGGTCATTGCGGGCGGTCTGAGGCCATCTACTGTCGCCATGTACGGATTCATGATGCGCGTGGCCCTGCCCCAGCTTGGAGACAAAAGACTCAGGGACATAACGTCCATCGACATCATGAGATACCTGCAATATCTCCGTGACGAGTATCACGCTCCTGACGGAAGGACGCTTTCGGAGAAGAGCATCAAGCATCATTACGACATCCTGAGGATCATCTTCAACTACGCGGAGAAGCAGGAGTTCATCGAGAAGAATCCGATCAAGAAGGTGGACGCGCCGCGAACGGTCAAGCGCCCAGTGGATGCGCTCACGCAGGATCAGGCGCGAATCTTCTTCAGTGCGATTCGGGAATGCAAGCCCGAATACCGATGCATGATGCTGCTCATGGCAACGACGGGTATCCGGCGCGGAGAATGCCTTGGCTTGCAGTGGCAGGACTTCAACTTCGACGAAAACACGCTCCATATTTCCCGTAATGTGACGTACACTAAACAGAGCGGCATCCTCGTCGCGGAACCGAAGACGCCGTGCAGCATCCGCACCATTCCGATCATGGAAGGCGTCAAACACGAACTGCTTTTGCTCAAACGATCTGCGATTCAGCGCCATCCCAACCAGATCATCAAGAACATGTACCTCTTTGAAGGGCTTGAGAGTCCCTACCAGCCCCGCGATCCGAACACAGCGACGCGCAAAATCACACATTTCATGAGGCGAATCGGTTTACAGGGCATTTCTCCCCACGATCTGCGGCACACATGCGCGACGCTGCTTCTTGAGAACGGCGCGGACATCAAGAGCGTGCAGGAGATATTGGGCCATGCGGATGCGTCCACGACGCTGAACTTCTATGTGAAGGCCGATCTGCGGCAGATGAAGGTTGCGACGCAGAGGTATGCGGAGGCGTTTGACTTGCAGTAAACAGTATGCGCGAATCAAATAACCAAAAAAGAAGTGTAGCATTATGCGTTACACTTCTTTCTACACTTATTCTTTGCTTTCTACAAATATAAAAGAATGAGTATCCAATTGATCTTTATAAGGTTTGAGTTTGTTCGCAATTTGTTCTTTTGAGATTAATTCGATGCTAGATACAGAAAACCTAGGTGGAACCAATTGTAGTTCAAATTCTGTCTCTTTACTAAGCAGGCAAGGCGGAATTGTATTTTCATTCAAGTTTTTAGTCTTTCTTGGCAAAGCATTTTTATCCGTCAGCCAACAGATTTCTTGCCTAAGTGTATTCCTAAACCATTGACCAAGCAGATTCTTATAATATACTTCTACAACCATTATTGTTCCTGAGCAGGGATGTTTACTAGGATTTGTGCGAATTCTACTCATATTCTTTTCATAAGAATACCTAAGATCCTCAACAAGCATGTTTATTTCATCCGTTTCGTATCTTACGCTAGCAATGCCTTGTGTATTAGGTTTTAAGTATTTAAGATAATCTGGGCAAAAATCCATACTTACCATATCAGATCCATTACGTACATTTTTTGTATGCTGCAATTCTAGATAAGAAAAAGTATATACTTCTAGAGCAGGAGAATCGCCAATATTCTCAAGTTGTAATTTAATATGCAGTTGGCGCCTACCAGATTCATTAAAACACTTACTTCCATACGTATTAATGCTATCAATAACAACACATGGCTGATTACTAATCCGAATTTGTTCAGAAGCAATTTGTGCAGATTCCTGAGTTGCTTTCATCTGCTTATAAGTAAACACCACATAAATCAGTGTGATGATTGCCGTTATCCCTGAAACAACTGCACTTAGTATACCAGAAAAATTGTTATTAATATATTGTAGCATTTCCATTTTATCACCTCATGTTGATTATACAGGTGATGATCATTCTTGTCCATAAGGATAATGTATTCTTGTACTCTCAGTAACCAACCTAATATACTTATACACCGTCGGCCTACTCAGTCCGCATATCCTCGCAAGCTCGCTCACGTTCATCTGCTTCGCAGCAAAAGCAGGATAGTGTTTATAAAAGATCGCGGGAATATCATCCTTTGTCGTGGGCTTGCGGCCTACCTTGACGCCTTTGCTCTGTGCATTCCTGACACCAGAGCGAACCCGCGCGCGGATCATCTGAAGCTCAAGTTCCGAGAAGACGCCAGCCATCTTCATGAACGCCGCCGACATGGGATCGATCTCTCCGTTCCGGCAATCAATGGTGATGCTTCCCATGATGACCAATCTCAGCTTCTTATCCTTGATGACGTCAATAATTTCGCACAGCTGCTGTGTGCTCCTGCTCAAACGGCTGACCTCAAGAGTGATGATCGTGTCACCCTCAGTCGCCGTATCCAACAGCATATGGAGATTCTTTTTGACCTTGGCGTCTCCATGCTCGTATTCAAAAACCACTTCGTCCGCGCCTGCGGCTTTCAGTTCGCGGATTTGCCTGTTGATGTCCTGCTTGTCCTCGTTCGTCGAGCAACGTGCATAGCCCCAATTCTTCATCGTCCTGACCTCCGTTGTAAAAGAAAAGGTGGATCGCCGCAAATCGTTTCGTTTACCGATTTCTTTTACGCTTTTGCCGCGTTTTCTGCGGCGATCCAGCCCCATTGTGCCTGTAAAAGCTTCCAGTTGTTTTCTTTGCCAGCCTCCTGACCACCAAGAGGCTGGCATATGCGTCATCCGAGGATCAGGCTCACGGCCTTTTCAGCCTTGCCTGCCGCGCTTACGATGAACCGCTTGTCATCGCGCAGAACCTTGAGCCAGTTCTGCACATACGCCGCGCTGTTTCGGAAGCTGTTCGCCGTCTCAAGCCCTGCGTGATTGACCAGCGCCGCCGCGCCGATCTCCGCAATCAGTTCTTCCTTGCTGTACGCCTCGGAACCGAAGTATGCAGTCTTGCTCAGACGATCCAAGCGGCTAGCATGCCCTGTACTGTGCGTCAGTTCGTGGAAGGCAGTGCTGTAATACTCTGCGGTTTCCGCAAACTGTGCCAAGAGCGGAAGCGTGATGCTGTTGCTTGCCGGGGAGTAAAACGCCCTGTCGCCTTCCTGATGCCGGATCGTGACGCCACTCCGCTGTGCATATGCGGCAATCATGTTCTCTGCGGTTTCATCGGCTTTTGCAGTCGCCGGAAGTTCGGGCATATGCTTCGCGGTCAAGCCTTCGCACTGGTCGATGTGGAACACATTGTAGTAACGCAGGAACGGCACCTGCTTCTTTTCGTGCGTCTCTTCGTCCTCTTGTTCGATGAACTTCCAGAACACCACCATCTGCGACTTTTCGCCCTTGCGAACCTTGCCGCCTTCCTTCTGACACTGGGCGAAGGTCAGGTATTCGCCACCGCGTCCAAGGATCATTTGGTTCAAGAGCGAATAAGGCTTGCCAGTCGC
>JAFWXL010000049.1 GCA_017545905.1 Clostridia bacterium
ACGGCAGCACCTACGACTCTGACTCGTATTGTCTAGGTTCGAATCCTAGTTCCCCAGCCATAAGCCTCCATGGTCAAGCGGTTAAGACGTTGCCCTCTCAAGGCAAAATCAGGGGTTCGATTCCCCTTGGAGGTGCCAGATACCCACGCTCAAGAGCGTGGGTTTTTCTTTTTGCCGGAATGCTTCATGCAGGCAGGATGCACAGAAGCACGCAGAAACAGTGTTTCCGGGTGGGGTTTGTGGGATGGAATACCCAAGATGCTTGACAGATAAAATGGCAGGGATTACAATGAAACCAATGAGATCAAAGCGAAAGGATGCGCTTGATATATGAAAATTGCAGTTGCGGGCACAGGTTATGTGGGACTGTCGATCGCGGTGCTGCTCAGCCAGCATCATCAGGTGACGGCTGTGGACGTGATTCCGGAAAAGGTGGAAATGATCAACCGCCGCGTGTCGCCGATTCAGGATGCGGAGATTGAAAAGTATCTTACGGAAAAGAAACTGGATCTGACTGCGACGCTTGACGGCGAGAGCGCATACAGGGAGGCGGAAATCGTTGTGGTTTCCACGCCGACCAACTATGATCCGAAGATGAACTACTTTGATACATCCAGCGTGGAGAGCGTGATTGAGATGGTCAACCGCGTCAATCCGCAGGCGGCGATCGTGATCAAATCCACGATTCCGGTGGGCTATACGCAGGAGATCAGCGAACGGCTGGGCGTGGAAAACGTGATGTTTTCGCCGGAATTCCTGCGTGAGGGAAAGGCGCTCTACGACAATCTCTATCCCAGCAGGATCATCGTGGGTGCGCCCAAGGACAATGCGCGCATGCAGGAGGCGGCGCGTGTGTTTGCACGGCTGCTTCAGGAGGGCGCGGTAAAACAGGACGTGGAGGTGCTCTTCACCAGCCCGACGGAAGCGGAAGCGGTGAAGCTGTTCGCCAATACGTATCTGGCGCTGCGCGTGAGCTTTTTCAATGAGCTGGACACGTATGCGGAGGTTCGCGGGCTGGACACAAAGGCGATCATCGAGGGCGTTTGTCTGGATCCGCGCATCGGCAGCCACTATAACAACCCGTCCTTTGGATACGGCGGATACTGCCTGCCTAAGGACACCAAGCAGCTGCTGGCCAACTATGAAAAGGTGCCCAACAACATCATCGGGGCGATTGTGGATGCGAACAGGACGCGCAAGGATTTTGTTGCAGAACGGATTCTGATGCGCGCCGGATTCCCGGAAAAGCAGCGCCCGATTGTGGGTGTTTACCGCCTGACGATGAAAGCCGGCAGCGACAATTTCCGCCAGAGCAGCATTCAGGGCGTGATGAAGCGCATCAAGGCGAAGGGCGTCGAGGTTGTGGTATACGAGCCGACGATGAAGGAAGAGAGATTCTTCAACAGTGTTGTGATGAAGGATCTGAATGAATTCAAGAAAAAATGTGACGTAATCATCGCAAACAGGTATCACGAGGACCTTTGCGATGTGGAAGAAAAGGTATATACGCGCGATCTGTATAGAAGAGACTGAGCGACAGGAGCGGATGCGTCTTTGGATGCATCCGCTCTTTTGCGTAAAGGAGAATTGAGAAAAACGACCGGCTGCGAGCACAGCATGGATGACATAGTGCATTGGAAGCGGGAACGGGTACAGCCCGTATTTTCTTTTTGGGGATTGACGAAAGGGGTAATGATGCATATAATGAGAACAGATGTTCGCATATTATAGGAGAAAGGAGAGGGAAGATGGCGTTTTTCTGTGTGCTGTACCGGAAGGAGGAATGTGACGGATGCGGGGGATGCGAGAAGAATGCGCACGGCGTGATGCAGGAGGAGGAAACATGAGCAGAAAAGAGAAGCTGCTGAGGGTACGCGCGCAGGTGATGCTGGTTCGCAGGCTGAACGGACAGATGCGCGAGCAGACATCGGACGGCATACGCAGCCTGAGGCTGGACGGAGGACCGCGCAGAACGAGCGGCATATACCGCGGACTGGATGTGAGGCTGGAAAAGAAGGAAGCGATGGAGCGGATGCTGCGGCGCGAGAGCGAGATTCTGCGCGGCTATGAAAGCGAGGCGCGCATTGAGATGGACGGCATGAAGCCGGAGCACTATGCATTCTGCGCGATGTATTACATCGGAGGCTTTACGCTGGAGGAAACGGCGGAAGCGATTGACAGGAGCCTGAGGCAATGCGCCAGATACAAGCGCGAGATCGAGGCGGCATGAAGAGGCACAAAGTGTCAGCTGGAAATACACAGCGCGCTGTGCTATGATAGAATCACGAAAAGAAAGGACGGCAGCCGCACGGTATGCCGGACGCAGGAGAGCGCCGCTTTAACAAGCGGCGTTTTGCTTTTCTCAGAAAATGCGGAGAAGGAGGCGATGGGCGATGGGCAGGCTGTCGGAGGAAAAGAAGAAGCGGCTGCTGTGCATGTACTTTGAGGAAGAGCTGGAGCCGGAAGAGATTGCCGCGAGGATGGGGCTGTCCGGGCGGACGGTGACGGGCGTGCTCAGCGACAGGAAGCTGCTGGAGCCATACAGGCGAAGGAGCGAGGCGGCGAAGCTGCGGGCGCAGATCTGCGTGAACGAAAGCGCCGAGGAGGCAGCCAGAAAACAGGCGGAGCTGATGCGCGGCGAGGAGACGAGCGTGGGGCAGCGGGCGGCGATGGACATCCTGGATCGGGCCGGGGTGCGCGTGCCGAAGGAGGAAAAGAAGGATATACGCATCACGTTTGCGGCGGGAATGCCAAAGCTGGGGATGCCGAAGAGAAGCGGTGAGAAGGAATGAATGTAGAACTGGGATACATACCCACGGACAAGCAGCGCCTTTTTCACGAGAGCGAGGCGGACGAAGTGCTCTATGGCGGAGCGGCGGGCGGAGGCAAGAGCTACGCTATCTGCTGGGACGCCTTTATGCGGCTGATGAAATACCCGGGAACGCATGCATATCTGTTCCGGAGGACATACCCTGAGCTGGAGAAGACGCTGGTGAAGACGATGCTCTCGATCGTGCCCAAGGAAATCGGGAAATACACGGCGAGCACGCATGAGCTGAAGCTGCCGGGCGGAAGCGTGGCGCACTTCTGCCATCTGAGCAACGAAGGGGACGGGCTGCTCAAGTATCAGGGCGCAGAAATACACTGGCTGTACTTTGACGAACTGACGCATTTCACAAAGGGGATGTACGACTACCTGCGAACAAGACTGCGGGCGGAAAAGCGGCTGGGGATTGTGCCCTGCGTGCGCAGCGCGAGCAATCCCGGAGGACCGGGACACGCATGGGTGAAGGCGCGGTTTGTGGACGCGACGCAGAACGGGAGGATCATCCGGGAGACGCCGGTGAAAAGCGAGGTGCTCGGCAGCGTTGAGGTGCGCAGGATTGCGTACATTCCGGCGCTGGCCACAGACAACCCGAACATCACCAGAGATTACATCATTGAGCTGGAGCAAAAGCCCAGAGCGATGAGAGAGGCACTGCTGCTGGGCAAATGGGATGCATTTGACGGACAGGCGTTTCCTGAATTTACAGATGATGCGGCACACTATGAAGACGGGCGATTCACGCATGTGATTCGCCCGTTTCCAATTCCATACCATTGGCCGCGGTACGTGAGCTTTGATCACGGATACACGCGGCCGTTTTCGCTGGGCGTATGGGCGGTGGATGAGGAGGGGCGGGTTTACCGGTACAAGGAGCTCTACGGCTGTGTGAAGGGAGAGCCGAACACGGGCGTGATGCTGTCGCCGGGGGAAATCGCACAGGAGATGGCGCTGCTGCTGGAAAGCGAATTTAACGACGGGCTGAGGCTTTCGGGTATTGCAGATCCGGCGATCTGGGACAGAAGCCGCGGAATGAGCGTGGAGGAACAGATCCGAAAGGGATTTGGCGGCGTGATATTTCACAAGGGGGACAACACGCGCCTGCCGGGAAAAATGCAGCTTCATGAGCGGCTGAAATTCGGCGAGGACGGCAGGCCGATGCTCTACGTATTTGAAAACTGCCGGGATTTCATACGGACGATACCGGGACTTGTCTATGACGCGAGGCGGCCTGAGGATATTGACACGAGCGGCGAGGATCACATTTACGACGAGACACGCTACTTTCTGATGAGCCGGCCGATTGCGCCGAGGGCTCAGGCGGCGAAAAAGAGGGCGAAGGGGTTTGATCCGCTGGAGGGGTGACGGGGGAGAACGCTGGGGATTGCATCCCCAAACTCCAGCCCGGAGCAGCGCCCCGGACTCCACTTCGCTTCACGACGGTTTGAAGCGAGTGGGGAGAGAACGAACTGCGTTCGCTCAAGGGGAATATTGACGGCAAACGGAGTTTTCCAAAGAAAAGCCGCTTAAAACAGTGCGAAGCAAACCTGGGGGTTCGCAGGACGAATACCCCGAGCGGGGTTTGGGGCTGCAGCCCCAAGAAAGGAAACTATGAAGAAGAGAAGCATGGGTGATGTGCGCAGCGGTGAGCTGCGGGGGATTGAGCAGCCGATGAGCGCACAGGAAAGGGATTTGCTCCGGCGCGGATATGCGCTGTTTGAGCATTTTCGAGAACAGCTGAGCGAGGAACACGAGGAGATGCGCCAGGCGCGGGCGATGCGCAGGCTCAGGCAGGATGAACGCAGCGAAACCAGCCCGACGCTGACTACACTGGGCAGCTGTGTGGACAACGTGGTGGCAGATCAGATTGACAATATGCCGCAGGCAGTGATGATCCCGGAGCGGGAAGAGACGATGGAAAGCGCGGAGGAGATGACCGATGTGGTTGGGTTTGTGCTCTACCATGCGGGCTGGCCGGGCAAGTACCAGCGGATCATGGAGGACGCTGTGGTGACGGGCACGGGCGTGGCGCAGGTATTCTGGGATGACGATGCAGAGGACGGTAAGGGCATGGCGAACGTTCTGTGCTGGCATCCGGAGGACTTTTATCCTGACCCGATGTACGAGGACATTCTGGATGGACGCGCCTGCTTTAAAGCGACGCATACAACGGTTGGCTGGGTGGAGGCGCATTATCCGGCGGTGAAGGGATTCGTAGCAGGAGACGAATATGCGATGCGGGACGAACAGGCAGCGCTTGAGGCGCCGGGCGGAGACAGCAAGGTGACGCTGCTGGAATTCTGGTACAAGCGGTTTGATCCTGTAACGAGAAAGAACGTGGTGCATATGGCGCAGCTTGCGGGCGGAGCGCTGCTGTGCAGCACGGAGACTGGCTTCGGATTTGACATGGAAGAGGGGGAATACGCGCAGGGCGTATATGCACACGGGCTGTATCCGTTTGTGCTCTACCGATACAGGGACGTATGGCGCAGACCGTTCGGCTCGGGTCTGATTCACGACTACAGGCAGACGCAGAACGCAATTGACCGCTATGCCAAGTACATCGACGACAATGCGAGGGAGAGCAGCGTACAGCGGCACTTTATAAGAAGAGGCAGCGGCGTGAACGCGGAGGACGTGGCTGACATGAGCCGCTCGGTGATTGAATGGGACGGCAGCGATATCCGGGAGGTGCTGCAGACGGTGCAGACGCAGCCGCTCAACAGCCAGGTGTATCAGATGATGCAGTACATGGCAGATGCGATGAAGCAGGACTGCGGACAGAACCAGTTTGCACGCGGCGAGGGCGGTCTGAACGTGACGGCTGGCACAGCGATCAATGCGCTGCAGCAGGCGGGCAGCAAGATTGCCAGATGGCATACGGAACGATTCAAGGATGCATTCCGGGAGATGGTGGAGATGATCCTGTGGGTGCTGAGCGAATACATGGAGCCCGGGCGCAAGCTGCGCATCGTGGGCGGAAGCATGCAGGACAAGCTGATTGAGCTGGCGGCGTTTTCGGATCAGGCGAGGGGCGCGATGCGGCCGGCGTATACGGTGCGCGTGCAGGTGCAGCGCAGCAATCCTGATGAGATTGCCAAGGACAATGAATTCCTGCTGCAGGCGATGAAGATCTGTGCGGAGGCAGGCACCCCGCTGCCGGCGGCAGACGTGATCCGGCTGATGCAGGGGCAGAGGATCAAGGACAGCGTGCTCCGGGTGATTGAGCGCGCACAGGAAACGGGCGGAAACGCTCAGCGGCAAGAACCGTGAGCGATTTTGCAATAAAGAGAGAGGAGAAACAGGATGGAACGCGAGAACATGATGGAAGCGCGCGAACAGGCACCGCTGAGCGCGCGGGAAATCACAGGCGAACTGATGGAGGAGAACATGCTTCATCAGGCGCAGGATGCGCAGGAGGATGCGCAGCAGCAGGAGGCGCAGATCAGGGAGGGCATCGGCATGCTGTTTGAAGACGGCTGGACGGGCGAAGAACTGACGGCGCTTTCGCAGGATGAGGGCGTGCGCAGCGATGTGGCGCAGGGCAAGGATCTGATGCGCGCGGCAGCAGCATATCTGCGCAGGCAGATGCAGGCTGTGCAGCAGATCCCGCGCAGACGCGGCGTGCCGGTCAGCCGGACGAGCGCGGCGGGCCTCGTGGCGCAGAGGGACCGGATTGAAGCGATGAGCGACGCGCAGTTTGACGAGTTCTCCAGACAGGCGCGCGCGGCGGCGATGATGGGCCGGAAGGTGAAAATGTGACAAGACGCACTGGGCCAAAAGGGATGACCTGATGCAAATGCGGCTTGAAGCAGCCGCGAAGCGATGAAGGGGTCCGGGGACTGGTCCCCGGGCTGGGGTTTGGGGATGCAATCCCCAAGAAAGGAGAAGTGAAGAATGGCTTATACGAGTGAGAATACGAACATGACGGCGAGCGGCGGCCTGACGCCTGGCATGCAGACCTATTACAACAGGGAACTGCTGCGCACGTTTGAACCGGAGCTGGTACACCTGCAGTTCGGCGACGAGCACAGGATGCCGGAAAACAGCGGCCTTGTGATGAACATGCGCAAGATTATCCCGCTTGAGAGCAACACCGCTACGCTCAGCGAAGGCGAGCCGGGCGAGAGTGTGATGCTGACGGAAACGGAGGTGACGGTGAAGCTGGAGCAGTACGGCGAGTATGCCCGATGCACGGACAAGCTGGATATGTCGCATCTGGACATGAACATCCTGCGCAAGACCAAGCTCTTTGGCGATGCGGGCGCGCGCAGCATTGATGCGGTTGTGCGCGAGGAACTGGCGACCTGTACGAATGTGATCTATGCGAACGGCAAGACCAGCCGTACGGAGCTGACCAGCGCGGACAAGCTGAGCACGAAGGAACTGCGCAGGGCTGTACGCAAGCTCAAGAAGGCGCACGCGCAGACCTTTGGCGGTTACTACATCGCCATTGTTGGCCCGGATACGTTCTACGATCTGCAGGACGACGAGACATTTGTGGCGGTGGCACGCTATCAGGACAAGGAAGCGGTGTACACCGGCGAGATTGGCCGCCTGTTTGGCTGCAGGATCGTGGAGACTACGGAGGCGAAGATCTTTGAGGGCGCGGGCGCGGACGGCGCGGACGTGGCGAGCATCATTGTGCTGGGTCAGTATGCTTACGGCTACACGAGCTTCAAGGGCGCCAAGCCGCGCGTGATCGTCAAGCCGGCGGGCAGCGCGGGCACGGCAGATCCGCTGGAGCAGATTTCCACTGTAGGCTGGAAGATGGACGGCTTTGGCGTGAAGCTGCTGCAGCCGGAATATGCTGTGCGCATTGAGTGCGGCTTTACGGCGTAAGGAAATGAGCGAAGAACAGGCATGAAGAAGGATGCAGGGACTGGTTCCTGCCCGGAGTTCGGGGAGAGCATCTCCGAAAGAAAGGAGATCAGAAATGGCGATCAGGACAAACACCACGCAGACGATTGAGCGCGCGTCCAGCGCGCTGGCGGGCAAGTGCGAGGCGACGGAAAAGAACATGGACAAGCTGCTGGCGCAGGCGGGCTGTGCCGGCTGCAGGAAGGAAAAGGTGGTGCTGCCGCTTGTGCCGGGCAGCAGGGATGACGTTGTATTTGTAGGGCTTAACGGCGTGAGCTTTTACTTCATGCGCGGCAGGACGGTGGAGATGGCGGCGCCGCTGCTGGAGATTCTGCGCAATACCGGCGTGATGTAAACAGGGATCGGAGGCGGGACGATGACGCTGGCAAACATCATGAAGCTGGCGCTGAAGCAGCTGGACGAGGCGGCGGAGGACATTGCGGAATACGACGGGCTATTCAAAGGCTATGCCAATATGGGTTACATGATTGCGATCCGCATGTTTTACAGGCCGCGGGAAGCATTCGACCTGCACACCGACAGGAAGGGGTGCGCGGATATCCGCGCACTCCCGATTGAGCGGGTGATTGCGGTGAAGGACGCCGCAGGCAGAGAGATTGGATTTGACATCGATGCGCTGGGCATGTCGGTGATGACCGGCAGGCGGGATGCAGCGATACAGGTGCTGGCACAGACAAAGAGGCCGCCGCTGAGCAGGGAGACCGACGAACCGGATCTGCCTGAATGGGCGCATCCGGCGCTGGCGGACTACATCTGTTACAGGCATCTGTCCAGCGGGAGTCTGGCCAAACAGAACCGGGCAGAATTCTTCAGGCAGAGCTTTTATCAGCAGATGCGTGCGCTGACGCCGCAGGGTGCAGGCAGCGTGACGCGGATGAAAAACCTGTACGCGGTGACGGATGCGCGATACAGGCGCTGAACGGCAACAGATAAGGAAAACGGAGGTGAGCGGGTGGCGAGGTATGAACCGGATGACGGCAAGGGGGTATTTACGATTCCCACGCCCAAGGGGATATATCAGGCGGCAGGCGACACAAATGTGAATCCGGATTACGCTTACCGTGCGGAGAACATGCGCACGCAGCAGGGGCTGCTGGCAACGGGATACGGAACGAGCCGCGCTTTTCCTGCGCTGGGTGAACCGATTGAGACGCTGGAGCGATTCTACAGGCGGAGCAGGCCGGATGATCCGCAGGTATTTGTGGCGGGTGCGGGCGGCGCGATTTATACCTACACGATGGGCACGGAAGGATGGATCAGACGGGCAGAGGGCTTTTCAAGCAACAAATGGAGCTGCGTGACATATGAGACGACTGAAAACGAGGAAACGACCGATCTGCTGATCATGAGCAATGCGCTTGACGGCATGGTGGTGCTCTTTGGCAGCGATCTGAGGGTGGAAAAGAAGACGCCGGCTGTCGGCGATGACCATACCGAAGTGCGCTTTGCCGTGCTCGGGCGGCATGCAGAGCGCATATGGGGAACGGGGGCGCCGGGATATCCGGACGACATATTCTATTCCAGAGCATACGATCCGCTTGACTGGACGGGCATGCCGGATACGCCGGAGCTGGGCGGCGGCGTGATCAGGCAGCCGACGTGGGACGGGGACGCATTTACGGCGCTGGCGCCTTTTGGCGCCTATCTGCTTGCGGTGAAGGCGCATACGGTGTATGAGATCCGCGGAAGCGATCCGTCGAATTTCACGATTTCGCAGGCATACGGCACGGACGGTCCTGTGCAGGCGGGTACGGTATGCACGGACAGGCTGAAGATGCTGTTTCTGTCCCAGAACGGACTGGGACTCTACGACGGATCGGCACTGGAGCTGCTGTCCAAGGATGCGCTGCATGAGACGATGCGCATGCGTATGCAGGGAATGGAAAGCGCGGCGACGGCATGCGTGAGCGAGCATGTGTACTATCTGGCGCTGTGCATCAAGGAAAACGAGGACGACGTGCTGACGGCGAACAACGCGGTGATTGAGTACGATTTACTCAGGGGCACGTTTATGATCCGCAAGGGAATCCGGGTACGGGATTTCTTTGCGCTGGACGGAAGTATTTATTTTACGCAGGCGGATGCGCCGTATGAGGTGCTGCGCTACAATGACCGCGCTTCGGGCAGCTATATGGGGACGGCGATGAAATGCCTGTGGGAGACGCCGTGGCTGGATCTGGGCAAGGATGTGATGAAGCGGGATTTTGTGCTGCGGTTTACAGCGGATGCGGACGAAAATGACGTGCCGGTGCGCCTGACGATCATCACGGACAGGGGCGAGAAGATGCGCACGGTGCTGCTGAGCAAAGCGCGCCGGGACTACCGGGTGAAAATACAGACGGGAGGCGTTCGCATGCGGCTGAGGATTGAGAGCAGTGAACGCGCGGCGGGCTGGCGGATATACGGCGGCGTTCAGGTGGCGTACACATCGGACGAGATATAAGCCGGAGACGGAGAAAGGAGGACGGAAGTGGCGAGGATTACGGTTTCGAGCAGCAAGTATGAGAGCTCGACAAAGAGTCAGTACCACAGCCAGAGCAAAAGCGAAAGCCAGAGCCGGAGCAGCAGCGAGACGAAAAAGGTGCTCGATGAAAAGCTCCGCGATCAGATCCTTTCGGGACTGATGGGATATATGACGGACGAGGAAATTGACGCCTACGCGCGCAGCCTTCTTGAGCCGCAGCGCAATGCTGAGCTGGAGGCGGCGCAGCAAAAATATGACACGGCGAAGCAGCTGGGCGAGCAGGAGATTGAGGATCTGGCGGCGGAGCTGACGCGCAGCATTGGCGAACAGAAGCGCAGCTATGCGAAGAGCGCGGCAGACGTACAGACGGCGGCGCTGGCACGCGGCATGGGCAGAAGCAGCTACACGCTGGATGTGCTGGCAAACGAGGGGGAACGGATGGCACGGTCTATCCGCGAACTGACACAGGAAAATGAAAGAAAGAGCGGGCAGGTGCGAGCGCAGATGGCGCAGGCGGCGCAGCACAACGCGCAGACGCAGGGCAGGCTGAATGCCGATTATGCCTCGCAGCTGGCAGCCAAGGTGCAGGAACTCAGACAGAGCCAGCGCAGGGAATACAACCAGAATTATCTGGCAGCGATATCGGGGAGCATGGGATCGAGTACGAGCGGGCAGAGCAGCACGAAGGGCACGAGTGTGAGCGACACGACGGGCACTTCGCAGACACAGGGATCCAGAACCACGGTGACCCGATCGTCCGGGGGCGGCTCGGGCAGCGGAAAGGCGGATGCTTCAGAGGTAGATGTGGTGAGCGGCGCGGCCAAAAGCGTCAGATATCGATAAGAGAGGAGGAGCGGCAATGATCGAAGCGAGCTTTGACAGTGATCGCGACCGGCAGGCGCTGGCAAGCGGCGCGTATCAGTACGATACGGGCCAGCGGTTGAGGATGCATGGACTGCCGTCGCCGCAGGAACTGGCGGAAGCGGACGATTTTCTTTCGGGAAATATTGTGACGGTTCAGGTGCACTATGGCTTTAAGGGGGAGAGCCAGACGGAAACGAGGCTTGCGCTGTGGGACGAGCAGGCAGGCTGCTATCTGGCGGCGATTCCGGACGAATACCTGCAGAGAAACGAATGCGTGCATGCGTATGTATATGTCAGCTACGGCCTGGATGAAACGGGAAACGGCCGGACAAAGACGATGTACACGCTGACCATGCGGCCAATCAGCCGGCCTGCGCCCAACAATGTGGCTACACAGAGCCAGTGGGAAGCGTGGGCGCTGAAGGCAGATGAAACGGATATGGCTGTCGCTGAGGTGCAGACGGCGGGAAGCGGAGCTCTGGCGGCGGCAACTGCGGCAGAAGAAGCGGGAAAAACAGCAGAGCAGGCGGCAAATGCGGCAGGCGAAGCGGCGCAGGAAGCGGAAGCAGCGGTTAAGAGAATGATGGAGGTTTCACAGCGATGGAAAGAGATGACGGTGAACGTGATTTCGCAGCCGGCAGGCACGGCAGCGACAGCTGAGCTTTCGGGCGGCGTGCTGACGCTTGGTGTGCCGCAGGGAAGCAGCGGTGAAAAAGGCGAGACGGGAGACACCGGCCCGGCAGACATTGCGCTGACGCTGGCAGAGGGCGTATTGACGATTATGCCCATATAAGGAGGGATGATGATGGCGGGAAACACATTTGATGCGCTGATGACTGAGGTAAACCTGAAGATTGCGCAGGCGGGTACGGCCATTTCTCAGGCGAATGCCTCGGCGGCAAAAGCAATGGAGGCGGCAGATGCGGCAGGCAGCGCGGCGGCTGATGCGGATGCGGCGGCTGATCATGCGGGCAGTGCGGCTGCTGCGGCCCAGGCTGAGGCGGAGAAATGGGAAGGGGCAACGGTTGATGCGGCTGCGATTGACGCGCAGGAAAGCGCCGGCATTGCGTTGAGCGAAAAGGATGGCGTGAAGCACCTTGTATTCTCCATTCCGCGGGGCAGAGACGGCGCGGCGGGCACAAAGGGCGACACGGGCAGAAGCGGCGTGGCATTCAGCCTGTCGGGCACAAAGCTCTATATCAGCACGGACTAAGGAGGGAAGCGGATGGCGACGAAAGTGCCTGCGTACAGCTATGACGGCACATCTTCTTCAGAGGTCAGGAACGGATACTGGTACATCTATCTCAAGACGACCGGCACGAAGGCATTCACGATGGCATACGCGAAGACTGGCGTGGAGGTATGCATTGTCGGCGGCGGCGCGGGCGGAAGGGCGTATTCAACAATTCACGACCAAGGTGAAGACGGCGGCGGCGGCGGCACCGTGCTGAATAAAACAGGCGTCTCCATTGCCGCAGGGACTGTCTATCCCATCACGGTCGGTGCGGGCGGCAGCCTGAGCACATGGTCGAGCACGGGTGGATGGCATGGCGAGGGCGGTGAAGGCGGGGCGTCGAGCGCGTTTGGATTCACCGCTGCCGGAGGTCAGACAGGAAAAGGCAATGCTGGTTTGTCAAAGACAGATGCTGATGCTACGGCTGGCGGTGCTGGTACGTATGCGTTTGGCGATACGAGTCTTCCGCGCTATGGCGGCGGCGGTGGCGGCGGCGCGGATGATTGGTATAAGCCGGGCGCTGGCGGTGCCGGTGGCGGCGGTAGGGGTGGTTATGGCAAGGCAGCCGGCAAGACAGACTCTGCCAGCGCGAATGCCATTGCAGGAGCCGCGAATACGGGTGGTGGCGGCGGCGGAGCTGGCGAGGGATATGCCGAAGGGTATGACAACGCTGTTTCCGGCAATGCGGCCAAGGGCGGAAGCGGCATCGTGATTATCCGGGGCACGGAGGATGATTTCCTGCCTGTGTATTTCAACGGCACGCAGCTGAGCGAGATCTATTTCAATGGAGAGAAGCTTGCCGGCCTGATCTATGGCGGAACGCGAATCTTTGCAAGGGTGATGGCGTGGATCAGAGGAAGGATCGGTCTTGATACTGGAGAGGTGGTTCCGGCGTGAAGCAGCTGCGGGTGCCGGAGTACCGGGAGAATGAAAGTGAGAGCAAATTCCTCAAAGCGCTGGTGGCGTTCCTCAAGGAGCTGTGCAGCGAGACATGGACGGACAGCAGGATGACGGCCAAAAAGCTTTCGGGGATCCGTTATCCGGTGACCAGCGTGAACGGCAAGGCTGGCGACGTGCAGCTGAATGCTCAGGACGTGGGCGCACGACCCGACACATGGACGCCCTCTGCCAAGGACGTGGGGGCACGGCCCGATACATGGACGCCCAGCGCATCCGACGTCGGCGCGCTGCCCAGCGGCGGCACAGCAGCGGATGCAGGCAAGCTGGGCGGCAAAGACCCGGCCTTTTATACGCCGTATACCAATATCGCCGACAACAGCGACTTCACAAAATGGGTAGCGCAGGCAGGCATCGGCGGTGCGCACGGAGCGCAGGCATATGGCGGCGACCGCTGGAAACTGACATCAGGCACGATCACAGGCGAAAAGAATGCAGACGGCGACGGATACAGCAATATCACGCTGAACGGCACGCTTACGCAGATCGTTCCTTCGCCGCCTGCCTTGGCTACGCCTTTCATTGAGATGATCAGCGGAACGGCTGAAATCTCATATGACGCAGAAAGCGGCGAGATCGTCATCACCAGCAGCGGCGGCGTGATCAAAAACGTGCTGCTCCTTGAGGGCGAATGGACGGTGAAGCCAGAGTATGTGTCGAAGGGATACGGCGCGGAACTGACTGAATGCCAGAGGTATTACTGGAGATGGATACCCAGCTATACGGCTGCCGCATTAGGTTTTGCCATAAATTGGACTGCAGCATCTGCAAGAACTGTAATTTATTTGCCTGTAACGATGAGAAACCAAGGTGTATTGCCTTCTGTAAATTTCAAAAATATGTATATTGCATACCGCGCTTCTAGCAAAGGTATCAATCCGACAGCATTTACAGTAATGGCAGAAAGGGAAAACGTCCTGCACCTTGGCATGGCAATTTCTAGCGGAACGACGGGCGAAGGTGGATATCTTATATCAGCGGATACTACGGACGCATATGTAGAGGTATCAAAGGACTTGTAAGGAGGGATGACCGATGGAAATGAAACCGTATATCGTATACGTCAAAATGGACGATGCAAACCGCATCACAGCGGTCAATTCCTCTGAATTCCTGAATGATCTGACCGGCTGGACGGAGATTGACAGCGGATACGGTGACAGATATCACCACGCGCAGGGCAACTACTTTGACAAGCCGATCATGGATGAGCGCGGTGTCTGGCGATACCGGCTGGTGCTCGGCGTGCCGCAGGAGCGCACGCAGGAAGATATGGATGCGGACTATGTAGAGCCGGAAGCCCAGCCCACGCAGGAAGAGCGCATCGCGGCGCTGGAAGCGCAGTTGTCGGCCTACGAAGCGGCCTATGCACAGGGGGTGAATGAGGCGTGATCATGACGGATATTTTCCGCAGCCTCGGACGCGCGGATGCACTCAAGCTGCGCGAGGAGGCGCACAGCCTGAGCGGCACGCAGATCATCGACCGGGAGCACAGCGCTCCGGCGTTTGATCCTCAGAAGGATTACAGCGCATGGCCTGCCGGCGCGCCCGTCACGGACGAGGGGCAGGTCTGGCTGCTGATTCAGCCGCACAACGCTTCGAACTATGCAGGCAGGCCGTCTGCGCTGCGCGCGCTGTGGGGGCTGGCACACACGACCGATCCCAAGAAAGCGAAGCCGTGGGTGGACGCGCACGGCACCAGCGGCATATATATGGCAGGAGAATGCTACAGGGACGCAGACGGCGTTGTGTGGCGATGCCTGCAGGACAATACGATCCACGCTGCCGGCGCTGCTCCTGAGAGATGGGAGAGCGTAGAAGAATGATCGGAAAAGATGCGTTTGTCAAAAAGATTGAGGAGATTGCTGCGCGGAAGCTGAGTTACAGGATCGGCGGATTGGGCGCGGACGGAACCTGCGACTGCATCGGGCTGATCATGGGCGCGATGCTTGAACTGGGGCACGGACGATACGACCTGCACAGCACGAACTATTTTGCCAGATACCAGATGACGGGCATGGAAAAAGCAGATGGGAAAGCACTGTATGCCGGAGAGATCCTGTACAGGGCAAGGGAAGACACGAAGGACCTGCATGCGCGGTATCAGGCAGGCGGAAGGTATTATACCGGTGATCTGCTGGACTATTATCACGTAGGCGTGGTGACGGGCGTGAATCCGCTGCGGATCATCGAATGCACGCAGTATGGCGCGGTGACGGGGATTGTGATCAGCGGCGTATTCAGAAACTGGCATTACGGTGGAAAGCTGAGGGATGTGCTGTATGACGGCGATACCGGAGAACAGGAGGGGGATGAGGCGCGTATGGAGGCATTGTATCAGGCGCGGGTGACGACGCAGAAGGATCCGCTGATGCTCAGGGATGCTCCCGGCGGGAAAAAAACGGGCGAGCTGCCTAAAGACGCGGTGGTTGACGTGCTTGGCGAAGGCGAATGGATGCATGTGCGATACGGCGGTGCAGCCGGGTATGCGAGTGCGCAATATCTGACAAGGATCGGCGCAGATTACAGCGGGCTGACGGTTCGTACGATTCTGACGGACGGAACTGGCGGCACGTGGGAGCCGGTGGGCGGGTACTCGGCGCGAACGGTGCTCGAGGAAAATGGAATACCCATGGACTGAGCGGATAGAGCCGAAAGACGTCGTAGGCGTGAAATCCGGCGGAAACGCACAAACGAATGACAGGATTGGCTTGTTGGAAAAGCGGCACGCATACCGGCAAGTGAAGCGGAGGATAAAGGATGAGAAATCCACTGGAATGGATGGCTGCCTGGTTTGCGGAGGCGATTCTTGACAAGCTGAGAGAACCGATCAATACCATCAATGAGAGGCTTGACCGGCTTGAACGCCTGCATGAACAGGACAGGGCGGCGCTGGAATGCGATCTGAGCGTGATGGATGACAGAATCTGCTCGCTGATTGGCATTTGCCGAAAACGCGGATACACGACGGCGGATGAACGCAGAAGAGTTACGCGGATGCACGATGCATACAGGGCGCGCGGCGGCAATCACGGTGAGGAGCATGAATACGAGGTATTTCTCACCCTGCCGACGCAGGAAGCATATGAAAGGACGAAGGAGAGGGGCAAAGATGAAGACTGATTACAGGGATGTTGCAGTTCGCGCGGCGAAAACCTTTCTGGAGACGGCTGCGGCGGCTTTTCTGGCGGGGCTCAACGGCGTGGATCTGTTTGCGGCGCAGAAGGGATTCTGGGGAGCGCTGGCGCTTTCTGCCGGTGCGGCGGGCATATCGGCGGTATGGAACGGCATGATTGAGCCGGTGATCGGCAGGATGACCGGCAAGGCAGCGTAAGGAGAAAACGGGCGGCATCAGGACAGAAGGCATACAGAAAGCACCATCCCGGCTGAGATAACCTGACTGTAGGGAATCAGGAGCACAGACGGGATGGTGCGGCAGGCTTTGGGAGGGAGATTCAAGAGGATTCTGAGATCGACAAGATGCGCAGGGCTGTGATGCTATTTCATTTCACGATATAAATCTAATTGACATCAGCATAATTTCGCGTTACAATGTACATGTCCCAGCGGCAATCGACGTCGCTTATTTGTTGTATGAATCTTTTTGCAGATCATCGGCTTTGCTTGAGAAGCGGCAGGACTGACGGCAGTTTGCCGTCATAAAAAAAGAGCCCTGCCTGTGCAGGGCTCCCCCAATGGTGCTGATGGCGGGACTCGAACCCGCACGCCTGACGGCAAGGGATTTTAAGTCCCCGGTGTCTGCCGTTCCACCACATCAGCGATTTCATATATTATATTCGTTTGGCGAGGGATTGTCAAGGTTGAGCGGTTTGATGAACGCGGGCGAGGCCTGCATCGGGAATGTGATCCTTGGCAGAGGCATGCCGAAGATCTGCGTGCCTGTGATGGGAAAGACGGTTTCCCGGATCGCGCAGGCGGCGCAGCGGGCGAAGGATGCGAAGGCCGATATCATCGAGCTGCGCATGGACAGCATGTGCCCTGCCCCGGATATTTGCGAGGCGATTGCCGCCTGCGAAACCGTGCGCGCACATGCGCCGGGAATCGCGCTGCTCTTTACCCTCAGAACGCAAAGAGACGGCGGCGCTGGAAGCGTGGACGTGCAGGCTTACGAGCGGCTGCTCACTGGCGTGCTGGAAAGCGGCGTCTGCGACGCAGTGGACTGTGAGCTCAGCGCCGGTGCGGAGGTCTTTGCGAGGATTGCCGCAAGGGCAAAGGCTGCCGGTATCACGCTGGTGGGATCGAGCCATGAATTCGGCGAGATCGGCGACATGCAGCGCGCGGCGCAATGGCTGCTGGAGCAGCAGGCGCTGGGCGCGGACGTATGCAAGGCGGCTGTGATGACGAAGACGGATGTGCAGGCGCTTGAAGCTGCGCTGATGTTTGCGCGAACAAAACAGCAGCTGACCATACCGATGATCGGCATTGCCATGGGCCCAGCCGGCGTGATTACGCGCATCGGCGGCGCATGCATGGGCAGCTGCCTGACATTCGGCACGGCGGGCGAGGCATCTGCTCCGGGACAGATTGACGCGAAGAGACTGAGGACAGCGCTGGAAATCATTCGGGACGCGCTGGAAATCGGGTAAAACATATCGTGAAACGGAAGGTTTTTGAAATGAACGAAACGATCAAGAAGGTTATCAGCCAGTTTGTGATGCCGCAGGGCGAAACAGAAGCCGCGCCCTACGGCAATGGACATATCAATGATACGCTTTGCGTGATTGTGCACACCGCGCAGGGAAGGAAGCGCTACATCCTTCAGCGTGTGAACAGCTACGTCTTCCCCAAGCCGACGAACGTGATTGAAAACATTGAAAAGGTCACGGCATATCTGAAGGATATCATCGAAAAGGAAGGCGGCAACCCCGAGCGCGAGACGCTGACGCTGGTGAAGGCCAGGGATGGCAAGAACTATGTGATTGGCGAGGATGGCGAACTCTGGCGCATGTATCTGTTTGTTGAGGAGACGAAATCCGTCGATCTGCCGGATACGCCGGAACTGTTTGCGCTTTCCGGCCGCGCGTTTGGCAAATTCCAGCAGCAGCTGGGCGGCTTTGACGCATCTGTGCTGCATGAGACGATTGTGGATTTCCACAATACGCCGGCGCGCTATGCACAGCTTGAGGATGCGATTGCGAGAAATGCTGCGGGCAGGCTTGAGCTGGTGAGCGAGGAGGTTGCGTTCTGCAAAAAGTATGAGCGCGAGGTGCATACGTTGCTTGATGCGCTGAAGGCCGGAGAGATTCCGCTGCGCGTGACGCATAACGATACAAAGCTTAACAACGTGCTGCTGGACGCCGAAAGCGGCGAGGGTGTGTGCGTGATTGATCTGGACACGGTGATGCCGGGTCTGGCGGCGTATGATTTCGGCGATTCCATCCGAAGCGGCGCAAACACTGCGGCAGAGGACGAGCGTGACCTGAGCAAGGTGGATATTTCTCTGGATATGTTCAGGGCATTTGCCGAGGGCTTCCTTGCCGAGGCCGGCGCTGCACTGAATCAGCGCGAGAAGGAGCTGCTGCCCATGGGCGCCAAGCTGATGACGCTTGAATGCGGCATGCGCTTCCTGGCAGATTATCTCAATGGAGACAAGTATTTCAGAATCCATCGCGAAAACCACAATCTCGACCGTGCGCGCACGCAGTTTACGCTGGTTCGCCGGATGGAAGAAAAGTGGGACGAGATGATGGACATCATCGCCAAGATTGGTTAAAGAGAATGAAAAGGAATCCGCCGGAAGACGGATTTCTTTTTTGCTTACTTTTATAGAAAACTGCGAAAAAAGTATACAGCGAGCACCGGATTGCTCAGGCTTGTAAAGCTGTTCGGAAGTATGCGGCCACTGGCTGGTGTTTTTGCGTAACGGAGAATTGCGCAGAATTCCTTGTTGCGGACAAATGATCATCTGCCGGACACTATGAAGGAGACAGAGTGTATTGCAGATGTAAGAGGTCATAGCGAGAATTATTGATTTTGAGGGCGAAAAATGATATAATTAAGTTTACTAATTGTCAATCGGAGGTTCCAGATATGAAGACGCTCATGCAGCCGGTCCGTATACCCGTTCAGGAGTTTGGCGCGTGCCTGAAGCAGATTCTGGAAAGCAAACGGATTTCGGCTTCTGAGCTGGCGCGTGTGATGGCATATAAAAGCCGCAACAGCATATTCCGCATTCTGGATGATGAGGGCGGTCATGGCGTCAGACTGGCGTTTTACGAAAAGCTGATTCAGGAAGACCCGCTGAGCCTGACAGAGGAGGAACGGCAGGCGCTGTTCCAGGCGCTGGAGGTCAGCAGAGTTGGCAGACGAACGTTTTTAGGCAACTATGCGATGCGTGAGCTGCTGATGGACATTGGCGAGGAAGCAGCACGGCCGCGCATACGCGTCGATGCACACGGCAGCCGGGAGGATCCGGATTTCAAGAAGGCAATCGCGATGATGGCCCGGGCAAGAAAAGCACATCTGATGATTTCCGGATGCTGCGAAAGAGCCATATTTGACGTGCTGAGAGAGCTGATTTACAAGACGGACGTCACCTGCAAGGTGAAGGTGACGCACTACATATATACTGGTGAAGACGAGATCGTACACAACATATCGGCTATTCAGCCGCTGCTGTACTGCGATTTCTACACGGCATACTGCGTGGAACCCGGCGTATTCAGCAAGGAAAGGGAGCGGATTTACCGGCAGAACTGCATATACGTTCACATGCAGGATGAAAACGGAACATGGTATGGACAGCCGCTGATGCTCATTGACAAGGGCGTATTTCTGCCGCTCAAACGGATAAGGAGCGGAGAGAATGACCCGTTTATGCAGTATTTTGCCGATGATCTGAGGCTGATGCCGCTGCTCAAGGCGGATTTTTCCGGCGGACAGATGGAAAACTATCTGGCATATACCAGAAGCTGCAGGGCGCTGGAGATGAACCGCACGATATACACCATCAAGCTGGATGTGCCGCTGAGCTTCATTCATCCGGAAATCCTGCTGCCATGCCTGACGGAGGATTTTCTTACAATGGCAGGCGGGGACGCCGGGACGATGGTGGAGGAGCTGTGGCGGATTCATCTTGCCCGTTGGGAAAACATATTCGGCAAGCGCAGGAAAACCCACACGATCTTCTCCAGGGAAGCGATGGAACGCTTTGCCAGAACGGGCAGGCAATCCGATCACTTTTTTGCGATCCGATCGTATACGCCTGAGGAGAGAGTGAAGATTCTGTCGCTGATCCGCACACAGGCGCAGGACAATCCGGATTTCCGTGTGTATTTCTTCAGGGAGGATTTTGTTCCGCCGCTGACGGAGATCGGCCTGTATGAGGGCGAGGGAACGCTGATGACCAAGCCCTATACGCACTACGATTTGGCAGGTGACCATGCGGAGACGATCATTAAACAGAACGAGTTCTGTCAGAGGTACAAGGAATTCTATGTAAAAGACCTGCTGGAGCGGCACGTGGTATCGCAGGCAGAAACGTTTGAATATCTGGACAGGTTGATTCAGATTGCTCAGAAGTTATAAACGAAACAGACCCTCCCGGATGGGAGGGCCTTTATTCACCCTTGAAAGAAATGCCGTGGATGAAGCGATGGACATGCAGGCGGATCCGCTGAGCCGGGGTGAGCAGGGCATATACGGCGCGATAGATGGATTCCGCCTTTTTCGATGTGACAGGCTTGAGCCTGCGGCCGGCATAGCGGGCCATGCACAGCGCTTTGCCGAGCTTGATCAGCGTAATGCGGCCGTTAAGGGCTTCCTGACAGCGCAGCAGATAGGTCGCCGGCGCTTCGCCGGGGCGAAGAGGAAGTCCCATGGCGCTCAGCGCCTGACGGCAGGCGATGTACCAGATCAGCAGCTGATCGCCCGGATTGCGATAAAGCGCAGCGATACGTGCAGGACTGGTCAGCGCAAAGCGCAATGCGATGAGCAGAATGAGCACAACAAGCGCCAGCAGCGCGAGCAGAAGGGAAGACGGGTCGCTGTGGTCGTCGTCAGCAGGCGGCGGGGCGCTTGGCGTGGACGTGGGAGAGGGTGTCGGCGCAGGCGTAGGCGCAGGCGTGATCTCCGGCGTCGGGGTGACGGCGGGATCGCTATGCGCGGGTGTGGGGGAAGGAGACGGCGTTGGAGCAGGCGTAGGTGCAGGCGTCGGCGTATCTTCCGGCGGCGGATCATTGCCGGAGGGCGCATCCTGCGGCTGGCGTTCGGGGTCATCCGAGGATGTGTTGGATCCGCCGTAATCCGGCGCGCTGCCGATACCCGGCGTAGGGTCGAACGTAAGCCAGCCAAAACCGGGGAAATAGACCTCTGTCCATGCATGCGCGTCGCGCTGAATGACGCGTGCGACTCCGTCGCTGTCCGGCAGGGCGGCATAGCCTTCGACATAGCGCGCAGGCAGGCCTGCAGCGCGGGCGAGCACGGTCATGCTGCTGGCGAAGGCGGTGCAGTAGCCGCGCTTTTCTTCCAGAAGGAACCACGAGACAAAATCGCGGGTGAGCGGAGGCTCATTCTGCATGAGCGAATAGGAAAAACCGCGCTGAAGATACAGGCAAATCGCGGCGGCACGGTCGAAGTCGTTGGAATAGCTCTCTGTCAGTTCGGATGCAATCTCATAAACCTGCTGCTCAACACTGGCAGGCAGCTGAAGGTAAACGCTTTTGACCGTATCGTAATAGGGATCGGACGGATCGAGCGAAGCGAGAACAGCGTTGCGCACGCCTTCGCCGGAGGCGTCGAGCAGGCGGCCGGAGAATGTATAGCTGTCGCCTCTATGCAGGCTGCGCGTGGCAAATACCTCGCTGGAGGGGGAGAAATAGCTGACGATTCCCCTGCCCGAGGGCGAGGTGAAGCGCTGCGTGAGAAAGAGCGTGCTGGCGGCGTCGGCGCGCATGGTGACAGACAACGTGCGGCTGCCGGGAAGTAAGGCGCTCTGCGGAGGACGGGACTGATCGAACAGATCGTTTCTCAGGGAGGAAAAGCGCGGGCTGATAAACAGATAGCGGCGGCCGGATGCGGTATCTGCCCAGGCCAGGCCGGTGTATTCATTTTTGACCGTGGCGCGAAGAAGTGCACGCTGCGGCGTTTTGACCTCCATGACGGGTTCGTCCGTGGGGAATGCAGTGCCGCCAAGGCGCTCCTGACCAAACGGCTGATAGCCTGTCTGGCTGAGGGAAAACGCGATGCGCGGCTCAGTGAAAAAGAAGTAATCATCGATGGTCTGCCTGACAGACTCGGCAAAGGCGTGCAGACTGGGTACGACGGATGAGGAAACCGGCAGAAAGGCGAGTGTGATTGCCAGCGCGGCGGCGCCCATAGGCAGAAGACGAAAAGAAGACACACCCGGAGCTCTGGCGCACAGCAGCAGTGCGGCAAGCAGCGGCACAATGGAAGCTGTGTCGGCGTGAAGGCCGAGCAGAGAGACGATCATGAGCTCGAAGACGGTGAGAAAAGCGAGCGGGAAAAAGGCATGGTCGCTTCTGGCCAGCGAAGCGCCAAAGGATGTGAGCACTGCGGCGAGGATAGCGGTGATGACACGGGAATAGGCCGCCAGTGCCAGCGGCTGGCCATTGACAAACAGGGTAAGCGCATGGGAAAAAGCCTGAAGCTGACTGCGGTAAGGCCACACGGTACAGCACAGCGCAGCAAAGAGCAGCGGATAGACGGCGGAGCGCAGGCGCGGCATGCAGTCAAAGACGGCATAAAGCAGCGCGACAAAAGCGCAGCACGAAGCGCACAGCGCGGCAGAGGATACAAGATCCATCGCCAGAAGCAGCGGCCATGTGCAGCCGAAACCAATGCATATCGCCGTGACGGCGCGCAGCGCGAGCCCTTTCGGGATGGAAAAGAAGGATGTCTTCATGGGCGTTCCTTATCGGACAGAATTCAGATGGAAACCTGCTGCGTTTCAATGCCGCAGGTCTCAAGCAGATACAGAAGCTGAGATTGCTCCTGAGACGGCTCGCCGGCACAGATAAGATAGACGCGCGTGCGCGGCCCCATGCGGGAGAGCGCGATGACGGCGTCTGTGACTGACGGTGTGAGCGCGGCGGTGATGATGGCAGTGGAACCAGTGCGGCGCATGCGCCGGGAGGCGAGCAGCAGTACACGGGAAAAATCCGACGGGCGGGAAAAGCTCTCCTGTGCGAGGGCGTGAAGCATGGACGAAAGCGCCTGCGGCTCCTGACCGCTGAGCTCGCGCGGCTGATCGCCGGTGAGCGGCATGCGCGCAATGCGTCGGCTGTCCAGCAGAGACTTGAGCACGCCGGCACAGGTTTCGGTGAGCGTGTCAATCACGGCGGCGCGCACGGCGCCCTGCGCTGCGGGCTGGGCAAGATCAAGCAGGATCAGCGCATCGGGGCGCTGGGGCGTTTCATAGGTATGCACCATGAGCTCCTGACGGCGCATGGAGAGCTTCCAGTGGACACGCTTGAGCTCGTCGCCGTCCTGCCAGGCGCGGATATCGGCGGGCGTGGTGCGGTCTGCCTGCGCGCGCTGGGCGGACGTGCTTTCGCCTTCGCCGGGGCTGGTGGCGAGCGGCTGCGTTTCGCGCGGAACGGGCAGAACACAGACAGGCACGGGCGGCGCTTTCACCGGACGGGAAAAGCGGAACAGGCCAAAGACGTCGCCAAAGGCAACGCTGACAGCGCCCACGCCGAACACGCCCACGTGCGGACATGGAAAGGAATTGTCGCTTACCGTTCGGCCGAAAAGGCGCGCCGGGAGCAGAAACTCGCTCGTCTTTCCACTGGGCAGGCTCACGCGCAGCGCGAGCGGCGCAATGGGCAGCGGAGCGAACATGCGGACGCACAGCGTATACATACACGATTCACCGCGGCTGACTTCGCTGGAGGAGAGCTGCTGGGAGATGCGGCAGGTCAAAGCGGCAAAGAGAAGGCTGACAAACGCGAGCGCACAGGTGGTAAGCGCGCAAACGCCCAGCAGGAACGCACCCTGACTGCCGACAGAAAGCGCCGTGATCAGCATGACCGCGCCGAATAGCAGCGTGTAAAAAGCACGGGCGGTCATTTGAGCCTCACTGGAACGCGAATACCGGCCATGAGCTCGCTGAGCACCTGCGATTCGGTATAGCCGCGCATGCGCGCATCGGCAGAGAGAACGAAGCGGTGGCACAGCACGGGCGCGGCCATGCGCTGCACATCCTCGGGGATGATGTAATCGCGGCTGCACAAAAGCGCATTGCCCTGCGCAGCACGAACCAGCGCAATGGCGGCGCGGGTACTTGCGCCGAGGGTCAGATAAGGCGTATTGCGCGTGGCGGCGCAGATGGAGGCGATATAGGCGCGCACCTCGGGCGACGCATAGGTCTGCTTGACCTGCTGCTGCATGGAGAGAACGTCTTCGGAGGAGCAGACAGCGCCGATCTGCTGCATGGGCGCAGCGGCGCCGCAGTAGCGCTCAAGGATATCCATCTCATCCTCGATGCTGGGATAACCGATGGAAATGCGCATGAAGAAGCGGTCCATCTGAGCCTCCGGCAGGGGATAGGTGCCCACAAAATCGACCGGATTCTGCGTGGCGAGCACCATAAAGGGGCGCGCGAGCGGATAGGTGACGCCGTCGACGGTGACCTGCTTTTCCTCCATGACCTCAAGCAGCGCGCTCTGGGTCTTGGGCGAGGTGCGGTTAATTTCGTCGGCGAGAACGATCTGGGAGAGAATCGCGCCGGGACGGTACTGCATCTCGCCGTTGATGCTGGGAACGGTATAGCCGGTGATATCCGACGGGGTGATATCGGGCGTAAACTGAATGCGCTTGAACGAGCAGGACAGAGAACGCGCAAGGGCCGAGCAGAGCGTGGTCTTGCCCACGCCGGGCACGTCCTCGATGAGGATGTGTCCCTCGCACAGAAGGGCGGTGAGCAGGAGCTCGACGACGTCCTCTTTGCCGACGACGACCTTGGCGATATTCTGCTTGAGCGCAGAGAGAATGGCGTTGGAATGCTGCATACTGATCTCCTTTGGCACTAGGGTAACCAAATTTGATTTCATTATAATGGATATGGCTGGATTTGGCAAGGACGGGGCTGGCGGCTTGAAAGAAGCGTCGGTTTTTGATAGAATAGAAAGCAATATAAGCGGCGAACGCAGCCGCCCTTGCAAAGCGTCTCAAAACCATCGCGAAGCGAAGAAGGGTTTCAGGGCGGCAGCCCTGACGCTCCTTTGGAGGTCAACAGCATGACGAAAGAAAGTATTCTCACCGGCCTTGAAACAGCTTGGGCCGGATGCGAAATCGTGTATTTTGATGAAACGGACTCCACCAACAGGCAGGCGAGAATACTGGCGATGGAGGGCGCGGCGCACGGCACGCTGGTGCTTGCAGACAGGCAGACGGCCGGGCGCGGACGGCGCGGACGCGGATGGATTTCGCCGGCGGGCGAGGGCATTTTCATGACGCTGATCGTGCGGCCGCAGGCGCGTCCGTCGCAGGCGGCGAAGATGTCGCTGTCGCTGGCGCTGGCTGTGGCAAGGGCGATCCGGCGCGAAACCGGACTGGATGCGCGCATCAAGTGGCCCAATGATATCGTGATTGGCGGACGCAAGGTGTGCGGGCTGCTGCTGGAGATGGATGCGACGGCGCAAAAGATAAACAGCATTGCAGCAGGCGTGGGCATCAATGTGCATCAGACGCGGTTTGATGAGGAGATTGCGCATACTGCTTCGTCGCTGGATCTGCTTGCGGGAAGGCGTATAAGCAGAAACGCACTCGTGCGTGCGTTTCTTGCTGAATTTGAGCGTGCACAGACGCTCTGCGATGAAGAGATGATGTGCGAATACCGCGGTCTTTCGGCGACGATCGGCCAGCGCGTGCAGGTGATTGCGCTGGATGGCACATACACCGGCACGGCAAAGGGAATCACACAGAGCGGTTCGCTGCTGGTGGAGGATGACGCCGGCGCTTTGCGCGAAGTGCTGGCGGCCGACGTATCGGTGCGGGGGATTATGGACTATGTCTGAGATGATCGGGATCGGCACAGACCTGTGCGCGGTATCGAGAATGGAAAAAGCGATACAGAAAGCGCATTTCTACGAGCGTGTGTTCTTTGAAGAGGAACGCGCTTATCTGGACGCGAAAGAAAACGCACGTGCGCAGAGCGCGGCGGCGATGTTTGCCGCCAAGGAGGCGGCGGCCAAGGCGCTGGGCACGGGATTTATCTGCGGAATTATGCCGTGGACAATTCAGGTGACGCATACCGAAAACGGCGCGCCGGGAATCCTGCTGCATGGGGCGGCAAAAGAGCGGCTGGAGGCGATGGGCGGCAGGCGGGTGCATGTGTCGCTGACGCACGAGGGCGATATGGCGATGGCGTTTGTCATCATTGAAGGCTAATTGCGATCTCCCACACTGCTGGCGAACAGAATTCGCCCCTGCAGATCGTCTTTAAGCGGACGCGATGCGAAGAAAAAGGCTGGGCACCGGAGCCGGGCGCGTCCGGTGGACGCAGTTGGCGAGGCGGAGCGTGGGGAATCGCAAGGAGCGCTTTCGCGACTATGCGAGTTCTGAAATTTCCAGGCAGAGCCTGAGGCGGCAGCCTCAGCGAACTCCCCGTATAAAGGAGGATATTTATGCTGCATACGATTTCTCCGCAGGATATGCAGGAGATGGAACGTGCGTTTCTGGACGGAACGCGGTATCCGTCAATCCTGCTGATGGAGCATGCCGCGCAGGCCGTCGTCGATGCGCTGCAGCGCTATGCGCCCAAAGGTTCCAGCGTGCTGTTTGTGTGCGGCGGCGGCAATAACGGCGGCGACGGATGCGCGGCTGCGAGAATCTGGATGCAGCGCGGCGGCAAGGCCGATGTGTGGCTGATGACGAGCCCGGCGAAGATGAAGGGCGACGCGGGCGTGAATGCAAGCCTGCTCAATGTCTGCGGGGCGGGCATGACGATACTCTACGGCGATGCGCCCGAGATTCCGCAGGACTGCGCGGCGATTGTCGACGCGCTCTTTGGCACGGGGCTTTCGCGCGCGCTGGAAGGAACGGCGCTGAGCGCTGTGCAGCGGATAAACGAAAGCGGTTTGCCGGTGATCGCGGTGGATATTCCATCGGGTGTGGACGGCGCAACAGGACAGGCGCTGGGAGAAGCGGTGCATGCGGCGGCGACCGTTACATTTCACAGGCCCAAGCATGGGCATATGCTCTTTCCGGGAAGGGCGCTCACGGGCGAGCTGATTGTCAGCGATATTGGCATTCTCCCGGAATGGGACGGCGCACAGGGCATTGAAGTGCTGGAAAAGGCGGACGCTTCTGCGCTTGTGCCCATGCGCGCAAGGGATGCGCACAAGGGGACGTTTGGTCATGTGCTGCTTGTAGCGGGCAGCGAAGGCATGGCGGGCGCGGCATGCCTGGCTGCGCAGGCGGCGCTGCGCTCAGGCAGCGGGCTGGTGACGGCGGCATGCTGTGCGCCGGTGAGGCTGCCGATGCAGAATCTGGTTCCGTGTGCGATGGCCAGAGTGGTCTGCTCCGGGTCGGCGCTGGACGCAGGCGCATCGCTGGCGCTGTATAATCTGGCGCAGGGCAAGCGTGCGCTGGCCATCGGTCCGGGGCTTGGCATGGATGACGGAACGTGGCGCGCGATTGCGCAGCTGATTGCAGGCGATATCCCGAAGGTGGTTGATGCGGACGCGCTGAATCTGCTGGCAAGACACGGCGGGAAGGTCGGCGCCAATACGGTGCTGACGCCGCATCCGGGCGAAATGGAAAGGCTGACCGGCGCACAGGTTGAGGACATCGTCGCCTCGCCGGTGGAATATGCGCAGCAGCTTGCGCAGGATATGCATTGCTGCGTGCTGCTCAAGGGCGCGACGACCGTGATTGCGCGCGGAGAAGACGTATCGATGAATATCACGGGCTGCGAAGCGATGGGCACAGGCGGCTGCGGCGACGTGCTCACGGGCGTGATTGCGGCACTGATGGCGCAGGGGATGACGCCCTACGACGCGGCGCGCGCGGGCGCGCTGTATCATGGCCTGGCGGGCGAAGCTGCGGCCAGGCAGCGCGGCAGCCGGGCAGTGACGGCGTGGGACGTATGCGAGAGCCTTCGCATAGAATAAAGCAGCGGGGATGAGCTCCATGATGAAGCAACGGGTTGTGAGATCATGGAGGTTGTACGAGGCGATATTTTTATTGCGGATCTGGATCCTGTGGTCGGAAGCGAGCAGGGCGGCATTCGTCCGGTGCTGATTGTGCAGAACGACCGAGGAAACAGGTTTTCGCCGACGGTGATCTGCGCGGCGATGACGTCGCGCCTTGGAAAGAACGACCTGCCCACGCATGTCTGGATTGCGGCGAAGGAAAGCGGGCTGCAGCGCGATTCACTGGTGCTGTGCGAGCAGATCCGCACGCTGGAAAAGCGGCGGCTGCGCGCCAGGGCGGGGCATGTTGAGGGGCTGTCGCTTGCGCGGGTGAATCGTGCGCTGGCGGCGGCGCTGGGTATCGCGGAACACGGTTTATCCGCAAAGCATGAAGCGGGGAGATAATCCCTGCTTCTTTATTGGATCGGAAGGGACAGGCCAAAGACGGCTGAAAGGAAATGACGAAATATGCATGGAATCAGGGAAATCAACTTCGCCAAAGAGGGCAGACAGATGATCAAGGACTATGTGCTCATTGTGCTGGGCACATGGGTATCGGGTTTTGCGTTTGCAAAGTTCTTTCTGCCGTATGATATTGCACCGGGCGGCGTGACGGGTATATCCACGGTGCTGGCCAGCGTTCTGCCGCTGAGGGTGGGCGTGCTCAGCTTTCTGATCAACCTGCCGCTGTTTATACTGGGCTGGCGGACGGTCGGCTGGCGCTTTGCATTCCGGTCGTTTATTGCGATGACGCTGATGTCGCTTTTCATTGATGTGATTCCGTCCGTCGATCTGTCCGGCGACATCATGCTTGCATCCATCTTTGGGGGCGCGCTGATGGGCATCGGGCTTGGTCTGGTTGTGCGTGCAGGCGCGACGACAGGCGGCACGGACATGGCTGCTCAGATGATTCATCATGCGATCGGCTTTGTGTCAATTCCTACGATCCTTCTGATGATCGATGCGGCGGTCGTGCTGATTGCGGCGATGGTCTTTGGTGTGTCTGCGGGTCTGTGGGCGCTGATCACGCTGTTTATCGCCACCAAGGCGATGGACATGGTAATCAAGGGATTCAATACGGCGATGCAGTTTATGATTATCTCCAACAGCTCTGAGGAGATTGTCGAAAGAATCCACCGGGACATCGACCGCGGATGCACGCGTCTGATGGCCGAGGGCACATATTCGCACAGGCCGGTGGGCACGCTGGTATGTATTCTTTCCCGGACGGAGGCGCCGAAGCTCAAAAAGATCGTTGCCGAAATTGATCCGCATGCGTTTGTGACGGTATGCGACGTGCATGAAGCGCTGGGACGCGGCTTTACCGGCGAAAAGCAATACTGATTGACAAAGAACTGTTTGCAAATCGTGGCATACGATGATATAATAATATAGACGTTGTGCGTAGAGCACACAAAATTGATTTTAGGAGGAATGTAACATGAAAAAGCTTCTCTCCATGATCCTCGTGCTGGTCGCCATGCTGGCGATCTTCGCCGTCCCGGCCAATGCTGCCGAGATCGCGCTGGTCACTGACGTTGGCACCATCGATGACATGTCCTTCAACCAGTCGACTTGGGAGGGCGTTGTTGCCTATGCTGAAGCGAATGGCAAGTCCTATCAGTACTATCAGCCGGCGGCTGACTCCGATGACGAGCGCCTTAGCTCCATCGATCAGGCTGTGTCCGACGGCGCGAAGGTCATCGTTCTGCCGGGCTACTTGTTCAATGCAGCTGTTGGCGACGCGCAGGAGCTTTATCCGGATGTCAAGTTCATCGCGGTTGACGTCGAGATGGAAGTTGAGCAGAAGGAAAATGTCTATACCTTCATCTTTGGTGAGGAGCAGGCGGGTTACGTTGCCGGTTATGCCGCTGTGAAGGATGGCTTTACTAAGCTGGGATTCTTGGGCGGCATGGCGGTTCCGGCCGTTCAGCGCTATGGCTACGGTTTCGTGCAGGGCGCCAATGACGCTGCTGTGGAGCTGGGCAAGGCCATCGAGATCAACTACACCTACGGCGGCCAGTTCTTCGGTGACGCCAACATCACCGCTAAGATGGAAGGCTGGTATTCCACCGGCACTGAGATCGTCTTCGCCTGCGGCGGCGCTATTTGGACTTCTGCGGCTGAGGCTGCTGTTAACAACAACGGTTTCGTCATCGGTGTTGACAATGACCAGCATGTGCTGGGCGAGCCGATGGTTGCCACCCATGGTTACAATCCGTTCATCACGACTGCGTTCAAGGATATTCCGTATGTGACTGAGCTTGCGCTGACGAAGTTCTTCGATGGTAAGTGGGAGGAAATTGGCGGCAAGGCTGATCTACTCAATCTTCAGATGGGCGACTATGTTGGTCTGCCGACGAAGGAGTCTTCCTGGTGCTTCCGTACGTATACTGTTGAAGAGTATCAGGAGCTTGTCGCCAAGATTCGCTCTGGCGAGCTGGTGGTTTCCAACGCGATCGACGCTGCTCCGGCGACCGACGCGACCGTGGTTGTCAATTACATCGACTAATCTGGTCACATCAAGGGACAGGCTTTGGCCTGTCCTTTTTTGCTTTACAGGAAATTGCGCAAAATTACGTGCTGCGAGCACGAAATGACTTCATATTGTGAAGGCATTCGGAAATGGGAGCGGCCACTGGCCGCTTTTTTGTGCAATGGGGTAACTGTGCAAAGAATCCTGCTGCTGCAGCTGGGCCAATAAAGAAACCGCCGGCGCTGTGCCGGCGGTATGTATCTGGCGGTACAGGAGATTACGGCTTCCTGCCGTGCATGCGGTCAGCGCCTGTGCGCGCATGAAGGAAATCCCACAGCTGCGCGGGAGAGACAGGATACTGTCCGTCCGGCAGGATGAATGCGCGTGCCGGTGCTGCGTAGATGTAGAATGCGCCGCCAACACGCCACACGCCGTGCAGCGATGTATAAGCGAGCCTGACCTCGGGCTCGGCAGCCATGTCGTTGATGATGCGCAGCTCGCTTTCACAGAAATTGAGGGTATATGCAGGACGCAACGACTTCAGCCCCAGCCGCCTGCACTGATCGCCCACCTGAACAAGGAACGCGAGCACATAGCACAGCGGAAGCCCCAGACCGACAAGCTGCAGGACGGTGCCGATCATCTGCGCCTGCTCTTTGCCGCTGATCATGCAGGCAAAGGAGAATGCAAAGAGAATCAGCGCAAAGACGGCGGGCGATATCCAGCGGCGCCTGAGGCGGAATGTGTCAAAGAGGGCAAAGCGGCGGAAGATCGGCGCATTGATTCTGACGTGCGCGGTAATGGGAATGGTATGCATATATGCCTCCTGAAGGTGGAATCAGAATACGCGCAATGACAATTGCCTGACATATCTGATGAATCTACGCAAGAATATTCCTAATTATAAAGCAGGATTGCCCGTCTTTACAACAACTTTATGAATTTTTATAAAATTCATTGATGCAGACTAGACAATGGCACTTTGCATATGTTATGATGAATTCAATCAATTGGCAGGGATGATATGCCTTGCCGGAAATATGTTAGGAGGAATCTACTATGAAGAAGCTTCTCGCTCTCGTGCTGGCTCTGGTTATGGTCGCGGCCTGCGCCGTCGCCATGGCTGATCCGATCACCCTGACCTATGCTGAGGTTAACCCGCTTGACGGCACCATCGTTGGCGAAATGGCTAAGGCTTTCAAGGCTAAGGTTGAAGAAGTTTCCGCTGGCGAAATCATCATCGACATTCAGGCCAACGGCGTTCTGGGCTCTGAAGACCAGATCCTCGACAACCTGCTGGGCTACGGCAACATCACCGACATCAGCCGTATTTCCGCTTTCGCTCTGACCCAGTATGGCTGCGGCAAGGCCAGCCTGCTCTCCATCCCGTATACCTTCGTGAGCGAAGAGCACTTCTGGAATTTCGCTGACAGCGAGCTGGCCCAGGAGTTCCTGCTTGAGCCGCAGGAGATCGGTCTCCCGCTGCGCGGCCTGTGCTACGGCGAAGAAGGCTTCCGTCACTTCTTCTTCAAGAACGAAGTCAAGAGCCTCGAAGACCTGAAGGGCCTCAAGATCCGCGTTTCTGCTGACCCGGTCATGACCGGCATGGTCAGCAATCTGGGCGCTGCGGCGACCACCGTTCCGTTCACCGAGCTCTACAGCGCTCTGAACACCGGTGTTGTGGATGGCGCTGAGCAGCCGACCGCTAACTACTACTCCGGCGCGTTCCCGGAGGTTGCTCCGTACCTGCTGCTGGACGGCCACACCCTGGGCGCTCTGCAGATCATCATCACCGACAATGCCTGGAACAAGCTGAACGAGCAGCAGCAGGGCTGGATCATGGAAGGTGCCAAGTACGCTTCTGCGGTCTGCCGTGAGAAGGTTGCTGAGATCGAAGCTGAGACCTTCGAGAAGCTGGCTGCTGATGGTCGCTATGTGATCGAAGTTACCGACAAGGCTCCGTGGGTTGAGGCTTGCCAGCCGACCATCCAGGCCAACACCGCTGCTCTGGCTGATCTGTACCAGCAGATCCTGGACATGCAGTAATGCACAAGCCTGACTGATTATCAGTCAGCCCTGAAGGAGCGCAGGGTTATCCTGCGCTCCTTCTTATCACATTGGAAAGGTGAGACGCACTTATGCCTGCAATCCTCCGGACGCTTAATAAGATTAAGCCTGTGTACGACTGGACTTACAAGATTATCATGTTTGTTTGTAAGATCCTGTTGGTTGCTGATATACTCATCACCTGCTGGGTGGTTCTGGGTCGCTATGCTCCCTTCATTGCTACTCCTTATTGGGGTGAAGAAATCATCCTGACCTTGATGGTCTACATGGCCGTGCTTTCTGCTACGCTGGCCATCCGTACCCGTTCCCATATCCGCATGACGGCTTTTGACAAATACCTGCCCAGAAAGGTGCTGTTGGTTTCTGACCTGCTGGCCGACCTCGCGGTTCTGGCGCTGGGCGTTGTGCTGGTTGTGTTCGGTACCAAGTTCTGCAATTCCCCGCTGAGCCTGCGTGGCAAGTATGCTTCCATCCCCACGCTGAGTAAGGTCTGGCAGTATATTCCCGTGGTCGTTGCCGGCGTCGGCATGATCATCTTCGAACTGGAGCAGGTGTTCCAGCACATCGAAAGCCTTTTCGTCAAAGATGATGAGAAAAAGGAGGTGGCCTGAGTATGAATCCTGAAACCCTGTCTACCCTGGTTCTGCTGGGCAGTTTCATTGTCATGATCATTCTCCGGTTCCCCATTGCTTACGCTGTGGGCATCTCCACTGTTCTGTGCATGTCCTCTATGGGTCAGAACCTGGTTACCCTGCCGCAGCAGATGGTTAAGGGCGTATGGTCCTTCTCTCTGATGGCGGTTCCGTTCTTCATCACCATGGGCGTGCTGATGGGCTCCGGCGGCATCTCCGACAAGCTGATCGCCTTGGCGAACTCGCTGGTCGGCTGGATGCGCGGCGGCCTGGCGATGGTTAACATCGTTGCGTCCTACTTCTTCGGCGGCATCTCCGGTTCCGCTTCTGCGGATACCGCTTCCCTGGGTTCCATCCTGATCCCGATGATGGTCGACGAAGGTTACGACGCGGACTTCTCTACCGCCGTTACCATCACCTCCTCCTGTGAGGGCCTGCTGGTTCCACCGAGCCACAACATGGTCATCTACGCCACCACTGCCGGCGGCGTATCCGTGGGCGCTCTGTTCATGGCCGGCTATCTGCCGGGCGCTCTGCTGGCGGGCAGCCTGATGATCGGCTCCTACATCATCTCTGTCAAGCGCAACTACCCGAAGGGCGCTCCCTTCTCCCTGGAGACCTTTGGCAGGCAGCTCCTTGACTCCTTCTGGGCTCTGGCTGCTGTCATCATCGTCGTTGTCGGTGTTGTAGGCGGCCTGTTTACCGCTACCGAATCTGCCGCTATCGCGGTCGTCTACTCCCTGATCGTGTCCGTGTTTATCTACAAGGGCATCACTTGGAAGGGCGTTTGGGAGAGCTTCGACAAGTGCGTGGAGACTCTGGCCATCGTGCTGATCCTCATCGCGATGAGCGCTGCTTTCGGCAACTGCCTCACGCTGCTGCACGTACCGGCCAAGGCTGCTACGCTGATCACCACCATTACCAGCAATCCGGTGATCATCATCCTGCTACTGAACGTGATTCTGCTTCTGCTGGGCATGATCATGGATATGGCTCCGATCATCCTGATCGCGACCCCGATCCTCCTGCCCGTCGCGCAGAGCGTTGGCCTGCATCCGATCCAGTTCGGCATCATGATGGTGCTCAACTGCGGTATCGGCCTGCTGACCCCGCCCGTGGGCGCGGTTCTGTTCATCGGTTCCGCGGTTGCCAAGCGCCCCATGGAAAAGGTCGTCAAGGCTACGCTTCCGTTCTATCTCTGCATGATCATCGCTCTGCTGCTGATCTCCTTCGTACCGCAGATCAGCCTGCTGCTGCCGCAGCTGACCGGTTCTCTGTGATCGAACGTTTTTCCCCCTGCCTCCGTCCGGAGGCAGGTTTTTTTGTGTGCAGATTGCTGTTCTGCATGCACGATGTGCCTACTGATAGGAGTTTGCTCTGGTTTGCAGCATAAAAAAGGCTTCCCCGATCGGGGAAGCCTTGTGGAAGCGACTTCTCGTGGAAACGGCTGTGAATCAGTGATGCTTCTTCTTGCCGCTGGCGTAGTTGCTGGTGAACTTGAAGTTGTTGCCCGGCAGCACAGCGTTGACCACGATACCGGTGATCGCGGCGACGGCCAGACCGGAGAACTTGAGCGTCACAGCACCAACATTGAAGACAATCGCGCCGGCGGAGGAGAAGGTGATGCCCAGCGCCAGGGACATGATCAGGGAGACGACGATGACGTTGCGGCTCTCAGCAAGATCCACGTGGTTTTCAACCAGGTTGCGCACGCCGATCGCGGAGATCATGCCGTAGAGGATCAGGGAGACGCCGCCGATGGTGCCCGCCGGCATCGCAGAAATGAGCGCCGCAAACTTCGGGCAGAAGGAAGCGAGGATCGCGAAGACGGCTGCGATGCGGACCACGCGCGGGTCATAGACCTTGGTCAGCGCGAGCACGCCGGTGTTCTCGCCGTAGGTGGTGTTCGCCGGAGCGCCGAAGAGGGAGGCCAGCGCGGTCGCCAGACCGTCGCCCATCAGGGTGCGATGCAGGCCCGGCTCCTCGATGAAGTTCTCGCCGACAGTGGAGGAGATGGCGCAGATATCGCCGATGTGCTCGATCATGGTCGCGAATGCGATCGGCATGATCGCGATGATCGCGGAGATCAGCAGGTTGGTGTCACAGTTGCCAAAGAGAGAGAAGACGGTGTTCTCGAGCTTGACCGGCAGACCGATCCAGGCGGCGGAAGCCACGCCGGAGAAATCCACATGGCCCAGCAGCGCGGCGAAGACATAGCTCACCAGCACGCCCATGAGGATCGGGATGATCTTGAACATACCCTTGCCCCAGATGTTGAAGATGACGACGGTGATGATCGCCAGCAGTGCCACGGCCCAGTTGCCGGTGCAGTTGTTGATCGCGGAGTTCGCCAGGGTCATGCCAATGCAGATGATGATCGGACCGGTGACGACCGGCGGGAAGAAGCTCATGACCTTGTCGGTACCGAAGCTCTTAACCAGCGCGGCGAGCACCATATACAGCAGCGCGGAGCAGGCCACGCCCACGCAGGCATACGGCAGCAGAGCAGCTTCGCCGTTCGGCGCGATGGCGGCATAGCCGGCCAGGAACGCGAACGAGCTGCCCAGAAAGGCCGGAACCTTGCCCTTGGCCAGATAATGGAACAGCAGCGTGCCCAGACCCGCAAACAGCAGGGTCGCGGAGACGCTAAGACCCGTCAGCGCCGGAACGAGCACGGTCGCGCCGAACATGGCGAACATGTGCTGCAGGCCCAGAACCAGCATCTTGGGCATGCCAAGCGTGCGGGCGTCGCGGATACCTTGATTCTCCATGAATAAGACTCCTTTGTATGAAATTTTCGGCGTCATCACTTGCAGATGCGCCGCAGGCTATTATAAAGGAATCTTTCGAAAAATACAAGTGCGGTCTCACATTCTATTGTCTTTTTACGAAAAAAAGGTTACAATATAAGATAGAAATGTGTGAAGCGAACTGCATACAAAGGGAGAGGATGACGTATGGGTTACATTGCCGGTATCGGCGCTGCGAATGTGGATATCCGCGGCAGGAGTGAGCGCGAGCTGATCATGGGGGATTCCAATCCGGGCACGCTGTATACGACGCTGGGCGGCGTGTGCCGCAATATCTGCGAGAATCTTGCGCGGCTGGGCAGCAATGTCAAGCTTGTGACGGTCGTGGGCGATGATGAAAACGGCCGAAGCATTCTTCGCGGCTGCGAGGCCGCTGGCATCGATGTCTCGCATACGCGTGTGCTGCAAGGCGAGCGCTCGTCGAGCTACATGTCCATTCTTGATGAGAAGGGCGATAAGGTGCTGGCGATGAGCGACGTGCATATCGTCAAGCGACTGGACGAGGACTTTGTCGAGGATGCGCGCGTGGTGCTGAGCAACGCGGATATCGTGGTCTGCGACGGCAACCTCTCCAAGGAGACGATTGCCCGGCTGACGGAGGTCTGTCTTGCGCCGCTATATCTGGATCCGGTATCGAGCACGTGGGCCAAGGAGATTGCCCCTTATATCGGCTATTTTGATACGGTGAAGCCCAACCGCATGGAACTCGCTGCGCTGACGGGCGTGAAGACCGACACGATTGCGGGCGTGATGCACGCATGCGACGTCCTGATCAGGAAAGGCGTGCGCCGCGTGTTTGTCTCTCTGGGCAAAGAGGGCATGATCTATCGCGGCCGGCGCGAAGGTACGGTGCATCGCGTTGCGCGTCCGTTCCCGGATGTGGTTGATGTGACCAGCGCAGGGGAGGCGGCGATGGCTGGCATCGTCTGGGGAAGCCGGCAGGGCATGACGGCAGATGAGATTGTTTGCACGGCGATGGCGGCGGGCATGATTGCGATTTCCTCGCCGGATACCATCAGCGCGGATATGAGCGCGGAGAAGATCGAGGAGATCATCAGGGATTATATTGCGTAAGGAAGAGAAGAGGCTGTATGCAGCGTCCAGAGGCTGTCTTTCTTCATGAACTTAATCTTCATATTGCTGCATAACAAACAACTGCCGGACGAATCTGACCGTCCGGCAGTTTTCATTTTGATCAGCGATCCAGAGTGAATTTCTCCTTCGCGATATCATCGATGATATACGGCGTGCGCTGATAGACGTAATAATTCAGCCAGTTGGTATAGATCAGATTCGCATGGCTGCGCCAGGTGACGCGCGGCGGTTTCGTGTCGTCGTCGCCGGGGAAGTAGTTCTTCGGCACATCGATGGGCAGACCGGCCTTCTTGTCGCGCTCATATTCCAGGCGCAGCGTGTCCGCGTCGTATTCGCTGTGGCCGGTGATGAAGATCTGGCGGCCTTTGTCCGTCGCCACGGCATAGATGCCGGCCTCTTCGGAGGAGGCCAGGATCTTGAGCTCAGCGATGGCTTCGATGTCTGCCCGGTCGATCGTCGTATGGCGGGAGTGCGGCACAAAGAAGGTATCGTCAAACCCGCGCAGCAGCATCGAGCTGCGGCGCTCAACTGTATGCTTGAATACGCCGAAGAGCTTCTTTTCAAGCGGGAGCTTCCTGATGCCGAAGTGATAATACAATCCGGCTTGCGCGCCCCAGCAGATGTGGAACGTGCTGGTCACGTGCGTCTTGCTCCACTCCATGATCTCGCACAGCTCCTGCCAGTAATCCACTTGCTCAAAATCCATCTGCTCGACCGGCGCGCCGGTGATCACCATGCCGTCGAAATGCTGATGCTTCACGTCATCAAACGTCTTGTAGAAGGAGAGCATGTGCTCGCGGGATGTGTTTCGGCTTTCGCGGCTGCGTGTCATGATCAGCTCCAGCTCGATCTGCAGCGGCGAATTGCCCAGCAGGCGCGCCAGCTGCGTCTCGGTTACGACCTTGGTGGGCATCAGGTTCAGCAGCAGGATGCGCAGCGGACGGATGTCCTGCGTGACGGCGCGGTGCTCTGTGATCGTGAATATGTTCTCGCTCTCAAGCGTTGCGCGCGCTGGCAGCGATTCGGGAATCTTGATGGGCATGTCGTCACCTCATTGTGGATTTATGGATTGCTTAAAGCCTTACGATGGTCATGCCGTCGGCATCGTTCTCGTCGTGCGTGACCAGAATGAGCAGTTTGTTTTCGGCTGCCCTGCGAACAAGGGCGAGCATCTGCGCATGCGTCTGTTCGTCCAGTGCGCGGAAGGGCTCGTCCATCAGCAGGACGTCGCCGTCGTAGGCCAGCGCGCGCGCCAGCGATGCGCGGCGCTTCATGCCGCCGGAAAGCGTGTGGGGATAGCTGGTTTCCTCGCCTGCCAGGCCCACCTGATCAAGCCAGAAACGCGCCTTTTCCGGATCGCAGCAAACCAGCATGATGTTCTCCAGCACCGTCTTCCATGGCAGCAGCCTGTCCTCCTGAAAGCAGAAGGCGATGTGCGCATCCTGCGGCAGGGAAATCTTGCCGGAAAGCGGTTTTTCCAATCCGGCGATCAGACGCAGCAGCGTCGTCTTGCCGCGACCGGAAGGACCAAGGATTGCGTATTGCCCGGGAAAATCGAAGGAGAGAGAGAGATCGGAAAAGATCTGCTTCTCCCCGAATGCCATGTGGATATGTTCAAGATGCACATGCTTATTCATGGCGCACCTCCATCAGGCGCTTGGCAGCCTTTTTCAGCAGCGCTTCCAGCAGTACGCTGAGCAGGACGATCATCAGCGTCCACGCCAGCAGGCTGTCGGTCTCCAGATAGATCTTCGATTCGTAGATCCTGCTGCCCACGGCGAGTTTAGGCACGCCGATGACTTCAGCAGCCACAACTGCCTTCCAGCACAGGCCGATTGCCGCCAGGCAGCTTTGCACAAAAGCAGGCAATACAGACGGAATCACGACATGCACGAGCGTCTTTGTCCGGCCAAAGCGGTACATCTGTGCCATCTCAAGCAGCTTGGGATCGATTGCCCGAAGCGCCTGCACCAGCGCGGAATAGACCACCGGCAGCGTCATCAGAAAGCCTGTGAGCACCGGCACGCGCGGGCTGGACAGCCACACGAGCGCCAGCACAATGAACGACGTGACAGGCGTGGCGCGCACGGCGGAGAGCAGCGGCGAGAGAAGAAGCTCCAGCAGCTTTGATTTCACGCAGAGCGCGCCCAGCAGCACGGCGCCTGCGATGCCCAGCGCATAGGCCAGCAGCGTACGCCCGAGTGTTGCGCCAAGCGAGCGGTACAGCTGCGGATCGGGCAGCAGGGCAAGCAGGCGCTCGCCGACGGCAAGCGGCGTGGGCAGCAGCAGCGGCTGATTGATCCATCCGGCAATCAGACTCCACAGCGCCAGATAAAAAGCTAAAACGCCCGCGCGGGAAAGCAGGACTTTGACGCGCGGGCAATTGTGTTTAGCGGACATAGTAGAAATCATCGCCCGGCAGAGCGCCGCCGATGGAGGCGGGATTTGCCGCGTGGAGCACTTCGTACAGCGGCTCAACCTGTGCACGAACGGCTTCGCCTTCGATGAAGACGATGTGGCAGTTCGGGATCGCGCGGGTCGCGACGGCAGCCTTAGGCATCACGCCGTGCTTCTGCACGAGCTCGCCTGCGGCAGCCGGATCGGCATTGACCATCTCAACGGACTTGCTGTAGGCGTCCAGGAACGCAGAGACCTTCTCCGGATTCTTCTGCGCGAAATCACGGCGAACGATCACGCAGCCCATGGAGAGCACCATGTCTGCATTGCCGGCCTTGGCGGCAGCGGCTTCAAAGGCCTCAGTCACGTCGATGACGGTCTGCATATCCTTGTTCTGCATGAGCACGCTGGTGACATGCGGCTCGGGCAGCATGCCCAGATCGACCTTGCCCGCAGCCATCAGCGTGGCCAGCTCGCTGTGCTCGGCAACGAACTCCACCTCGACCTTATCGGTCAGGCCGTTTTGTTCAAGGATATAGCGCAGCGCATATTCCGGCACGGTTGCCTGACCGGTGGCATAGAGCTTTCGGCCCGCCAGATCGTCAAAGGAATTGATGGACGGATCATTGGAGACGACATGCAGCACGCCCAGCGTATTGAGCGCCATCAGCTGCACATTGCCATTCGTCTTCTTGTACAGGGTTGCGGCGAGGTTGGTCGGGCAGGCGGCGATATCCGCGCTGCCGCTGGCGATCGCGGCGACGATCTCATCCGCGGCGCCGGCAAGCGTGAAATTGTAAGCAGGGTCCTCCATCACACCGGTCAGGCCGATACCGGTCGGTCCCTTCAGCGCGAAAACGTTCACCTTTTCATCTGCGACACCGCAGGCGGAAAGCGCCAGCGCCATCATCAGCACGAGCACACAAACCAGCATTTTCTTCATGATCATTTCCTCCTTTTATTTTCAGTGGAACGAGAATCAGTATACCATATCGATCCCGGATTTACAACTTTGTTACAGACCAACCATACGAAATATGATATCATAAACCTGTGGAGGGATGACCATGGCTGATATTATGATCGTGGAAGATGAGGCGTCGATCCGCCAGGTGCTCAGTATGCATCTCATGCTGGTAGGACATAGGGTGCGCGAGGCGCAGAATGCAGAAAGCGCGCGCGAGCTGTTTGCCCAAAAAGCGCCGGATCTGGCGCTGCTGGATATCATGCTGCCGGGCGAGGATGGGTTTTCGCTTGGCGAGTATTTTATTGCGCAGGATGTGCCGGTGCTGTTTCTGACGGCGAAGACCGCTGTGGCGGATCGCGTGCGCGGCATCAGCATGGGCGCACAGGATTATATCCTCAAGCCCTTTGAGCCGATGGAACTGCTGGCGCGGGTGGAAAATATCCTGCGGCGAACCAGAAAAGAGGAAACGTCGCTTGCCTGCGGCGAATTGTTTATCGATTTTTCGGCGCGGCGTGTGATGCTTTCCGGCGAAGAGCTTGTGCTGACGGCGATGGAGTTCGATCTGCTGGCCATGCTCGCGCGCAGGCGCAATGTGGCCATGAGCCGGGAGGAGCTGCTCTTTGGCGTGTGGGGCTATGATTACGCGGGCGAAACGCGCACAGTGGATGTGCACGTGCAGCGGCTTCGCAGCAAGATCGGCGCACGGTATATTGACACGGTGTATAAATACGGATACCGCTTTAACGATCATCCGGAGGGAATGGCATGAGAACAAAGATTGCCGCCGCCATGACGGCTCTGGCGCTTCTGCTTTTTCCGCTGGGCGCGTTCATGATCGTGCATCAGGGATTTTCGCTGACCATGGAGCGGGAGCGCACGCGCGCGCTTTCCGAGGAGGCCGCGATTGCCCGCGCGGTAGCGCTGGAAATTGCAGGAGACACGAAAGAGGCGCTGTTCACGACGGCTTCCGGCCTACAGCGGCGATACGGCTCGCAGTCGCTTTCCGTCGCGCTCGTCTATCGCGGGGAGATGATGGCGGGAAGCGAACGTCCGCTGGCGAAGGGCATGGATGAGCTGCTGGAAACGCAGGGACGCGCGACACTGCTGGACGGCGATGCGCAAAAGCTCTATATTGCGCATAAGCTCTCGGATGGGCTCACGCTGCTGCTTGCATCGGATGTGTCAGCGGTGTATGCTTTCCGGCGTGAGCTGGCGCTGTGGGCGGGCGCTCTGAGTCTTTGCGGCGTGCTGCTCAGCGGCATGCTGTCCATCATCGTATCCGGCTGGCTGGCAAAGCCCTTTAAGCTGCTGGCGCAGCAGCGGCAGGAGCTCATCGATGCGCTTGCACACGAAATGCGTACGCCGCTGACGGCGATTCTCGGCGGTGTGCGCCTGCTGGAGCGCGCGAATCTCGGCGAGGAAAGCCGCGCGGCTCTGCTTGGTTCCATGGCGAAGGAGACGCAGCGCCTTTCGGATATGGACGAGCGGCTGCTCATGCTCACGCGGCTGGAGCATGATGCGCCGGAGTTTGCCGCGTTTTCCTCGATGGAGATGGCGAAGGAGGCGCTTGCTGTGTTCGACGGCGTCGTTCTCTCGGGCGGCGATGCTGTGTTTACCGCTGAGCGGGAGCTGACCATTCTGCTGCTGCGCAATCTGGTGGTCAATGCCAAGCGCGCAGGCGGAACAGAGCCTGTGCGCGTGGAGCTGCATGAAAATGGGTTTACTGTTTCAGACAGCGGCTGCGGCATGACGAAGGAACAGATTGCCCGCGCATTTGAGCCGTTTTATAAGGCGGATAAATCCCGCGCCCGCGCACAGGGCGGCGCAGGCTTGGGGCTGACGCTCTGCCGGAAGATCGCCCGGCTGCACGGCGGAACGCTTGGGATCGAATCCGAAATCGGCAAAGGTACGCGCGTTGTTTACCACTTTGATACAAGTCGATGAAGACCTTGTGATATGAAAAAAGGTACAATAACCGCACAACAAAGAAAGGAGTTGTACCGATTATGAAAAAGAAACTGTGGATCGTATTGCTGTGCTGCCTGCTGCCGACGTCGGCGCTGGCCGTCACGGAGGGCGTGGTGGAGGCTGCGCCGCAGGTGGAGATGGAGCAGGTGCAGCCTGCTGAGATCTCTTATCTGCCGGATGAAAGCTACTACGCGGGCTACGGCGACTGGTTCCCGGCATGGGAGAATGCGCAGGAATGGGTGGAGAGCGAATTCGACGGCGAGTGTTATTATGACGTGGAGCAGCGCCCGCGCATGACGGCGGGCGAAGCGGCGCGCGCCGAAAAGCTGCTTGCGGATTATCAGGAGGGAAAGATCGTCTATACGGGCGAGAGCATCCTGAACAAGATGGACGACGTGATCGTCGGCGTGTATGCGCTGGATCCCGAGGCTTATGCCGGCGAGCAGGCGTTTGTGATCCTGCCCGGCCCGTGCATGACGGATGGACAGATTCTTGCTGTGATCGACGCATTTAACCAGCTGGGGCTCGCGTTTGATCCGCATGCGCTGAATGCCAAAAACTGCGCCCGCGGCGGCGGAATCGAGACGAACCGGTTCCTGACGGAGGAAGAGGGCGAGCGTTATCGCCTGCTGGCGCGTCTCATTGAGCGCGGCCTGCTGGATGTTGCCAGCGTGGGTGCAGCGCAGGCCCTTCAGCCGAAGCTGGACACCCGCTACTTCTGCGGCCTGCCGGATTTCACCATCCGCCCGTACCGCGCGGCGACGGACGAGGAATTCGTGGCGATGCTCGTTGATATGGGCTATCACGACAAGACCAGCGAGGTCGACTTTTCCGGTATTGAGAAGGAAAGCCGCAATCTTCTGAATAGCAGGCTCGGCGCGCCGCTGTCCATGGAAATGACGCAGACCTATCATCAGGGCAGTTATGTGCCGATGATCTTTGATGAAAACGGCAATCAGGGATGGGAATGGGATGCGTCCGGCCGCAGAAGCTATGGAGCAAATTATACCTATCATACTCCGGATGGCATCCTCGTATATGCGGACGTGATGTATGACTGGGAAACGAAAAAAGTGGTCAGCGCCAGTGTGATGTACAGCAAGGAGGGCGGCGGAGAGCCGCTGGCAGATGACGCCCCGAAGCTGACCGATGAACAGATCAAAGCCGCGCTTGCCGAGGCTGAGGAGCAGCTGGGCATCTCCGGCATTGAATGGCATTTGCTTCCCAACGAGGAAGTCTGGACGAACTGGGGACCGTGCATGATTGCCCGCGCGCAAACTGGAGAAGCGGAGTGGATGACCGTCTATATCGGCTGCGATGATGGCAGGGTGCGCGGCCTTGAAATGAACGGCGGTACGCTGGCGGAGGCGCTGCAGGAGGATGATATGCCTGTGAACGGATGATGCGATGCATAACCATCATAGCCATAAAGGGCTTCCCGATTTTTCGGGAAGCCCTTTAAGCTATACTTCTTTAAACCGCCGCGAAGCGAGCATGGGGTCAAGGGGCGAAGTCCCTTGCAGGGGATTGGGGACAGCGTCCCCAAACGTTTCCCCGTCCTTACAGGTTCTCGCCGTTGTGCTCCATCACCGTCTTGTACCAGTAGAAGCTGTCCTTGACGATGCGCTCCTGCGTCGTGTAATCCACGTAGATCATGCCAAAGCGCTCCGTATAGCCGTAGGCCCACTCATAGTTGTCCATCAGGGACCAGGCAAAGTAGCCGATGGCGTCCACGCCGTCCTCGGCAGCGCGCTTGTAGGCTTTCAGATAGCGGTGCATGTAGTCCTGACGGTTCGGATCGTGCACCTTGCCGTCCAGAGAGACCACGTCGTGGGCGGACATGCCGTTTTCACTGATGATGAACGGAGTTTTGTAGCGCTCGTAGAGGAACTTCGGGCCCCAGTAGAGCGCATCCGGCGTGATGGGCCACTGGATTGCCGTCTTGGGATGGCCGACCGGCTGTGCAACCTCTTCAAAGCCCAGTTCATTGTCCGCGGCGCGCACAACATTGCCGTTGTAGATGTTCTGGCAATAGAAATCCAGCGGCTGATGGATGGTTTCCAGATCCTTTTCCCAGCCTTCGGGCAGATACTTGCCCAGCAGCTCAAGCCCCTGCTCAGGATACTTGCCCAGCATCGGCGGATCGCTCCACCAGCTGATGTTGAACGCCCAGAACGGCGCATAGTCGTTCACCATGAAATAAGCCTTGCGCGCGGCTTCGATATCCTTGGGGTCATTGGTTGCCGGGATGCGCGGATTGCCGCAGGGCGCATAGCCGACGCGGCAGCCGGGGGCGTGCTTGCGCAGCGCCTTGACCGCCAGACCGTGCGCCACCAGCACATGATGGCTCATGGCGACGGTAGCGGAAAGCGGCAGCTGATAGCCCGGCGCGTGCTCGCCCTTGCCATAGCCAAGGCCGATGAAGCACTGCGGCTCATTGAAGGTGATGAAGTCCTTTACGCGGTCGCCAAAGCGCCTGGCGCACAGCGTGGCATATTCTTCAAACCACTTCGGGCTCTCCGGGTTCTCCCATGCGCCCTTGGCCTGCAGCGCGCAGGGATAATCCCAGTGGAAGAGTGTGACGAATGGACGGATTCCGTTTGCGATCAGCTCGTCGATGAGCGCATTGTAGAATGCAACGCCGGCTTCGTTGACTTCGCCGACACCCTGCGGCAGCAGGCGCGCCCATGAGAGGGAGAAGCGGTAGTTTTTTATGCCCATCTTCTTCATCAGCGCCACGTCTTCCTTGAAACGGTGGTAGTGGTCGCAGGCGACGTCGCCGGTATGGCCCTCCAGCACCTTGCCCGGCTCGTGGGAGAAGCGGTCCCAGACGTTCAGACCTTTGCCGTCCTCGCAGGCAGCGCCCTCGATCTGGTAGGACGCAGTTGCGGCGCCCCAGATGAAATCTTTACGAAAGCTCATGATACATCCTCCTGTCGGTCATAGCATGGGGAATGGCGTCAAATGGATGATGGCTGATCGGGCACGGGACCGACCGTCCCGCCCGGAAGCAGGCTGCAGGGAATGGAGATGATTTCCTGAAAGGTTGTGCGCGGCTGCTCGATGAGGTGCACCAGCTTGCGCGCTGCAGCCTGACCGATGCGCTGGGTATCCTGCCTGACGGTGGTCAGCTGCGGGCGGCACATCTGCAGAATGGCGACACCGTCGTAACCGGCGACCGAGATATCCTGCGGCACGCGCAGCCCCGCGTCGCGGATGGCTTCGAGCCCGCCAAGAGCGGCATAGTCGTCCGCCATGATGATGCAGGTTGGGCGCTCGGGCAAGGAGAGCAGCTGCGCGGTCGCCTCGCGCGCGGCGGCGGGATGGTGGTACCGGCTTGCGATCAGATACTGCTGCGGAACATGCAGCCCGGCTTCCTGCATCGTGCGCAGGAAACTGGTGCGGCGGATGTTGGTGACGGCGTTTTCATCGCCGCAGATATAGGCGATGCGCGTATGACCCTTGGAGAGGATATACTGCGTGAGCTGCGTCATGCCCTGCCGGTTTTCAGATTCCACGCAGCTGCGGTTGTGGAACATGTGATCGATCGTCACCACGGGCAGCGGGCCGGAAAGCAGGTCGGTGACCTCGGGATCAGCAAAATGGCAGTTGACGATGCACACGCCGTCCACATTGCGGTACAGGCAGTGCTGCAGGTATGTCATGCTGTTGTGATCGGTATGGTGGGTGATGAACGTGATGTCGTATCCCCTGCGCTCGGCTTCGCTTTTGAAGGCCTCAAGGATGGGCGCAAAGTAATTATGCGTGAAGCCGCTTTCGCTGTCGTCGCTGTAGAGCACGCCAAGATTGAACGTGCGTCCGATCTTGAGCCCGCGTGCGATGGCGCTGGGGCGATAGCCCAGCTTGGCGGCGGTCGCCCTGACCAGTTCGCGGGTTTCTGCGCTGACGTCCGGATAGTCGTTGAGCGCCTTGGAAACCGTTGAAATGGACAGTCCGCACGCAGCGGAAAGCTCTTTGATGGTCACAGCCATAACCGATGCCTCCATAACAAGCGAGTCTAAAACGATTTCGATAAATCAATTATACGCCCCTTGGGAAGGGAAAGCAAGGTATTTTAACGTTAATCCGGATGTTTTTTATGAAAAAGGGCCGCGATTCCCGCCAGAAGCAGCGAGGTTGACAGAAGATTCACGATTCTGCGTGGAGGGCGCCGGCATTTCTTTTTGCGCTCTTTATCCCTAAAACACGAAAAACGGCTTGATTTTGTGCAATATTTCCTGTATATTGGGAGTATACATAGGCAATCTTTGCTATGATGATTCTAAAACGTTTTCGAATCGTCGGAAAAGACCTGCAAACTGGCCATCAAGGGAGGAAAGCACCATGAAATACGGTTACTTTGACGATGCTTCGCGCGAATACGTGATCGCGCGCCCCGATACGCCCTCTCCCTGGATCAATTATCTGGGCAGCGAAGCGTTTTTCACGCTCATGTCCAATACCGGCGGCGGTTACAGCTTCTATAAGGATGCGCGCATGCTGCGCATCACCCGTTACCGCTATAACAATGTGCCCACCGACGCGGGCGGACAGTATTTTTATATCAAGGATGGCGATACCGTCTTTACGCCGGGCTGGATGCCGGTGAAGACGCCGCTGGATTATTACGAGTGCCGCCATGGTCTGGGTTATACGCGCATCTTCGCAGAGAAGAACGGTCTGGCCGTCGCACAGACGAGCATGGTGCCCCGCGGCGACAATGCGCTGGTGACCAAGGTCGAGATCGAGAACCGCGCGCACTACCGCCGCGAGGTGACGCTGACGAGCTTTGTGGAGTTCTGCCTGTGGAATGCGCAGGACGACACCACCAACTTCCAGCGCAATTTCTCCACGGGCGAGGTGGAGGTCGAGGGCAATGCGATCTATCACAAGACCGAGTATCGCGAGCGCCGCAATCATTATGCGGTGTACAGCGTCAATGCGCCCATCGACGGCTTTGATACCGACCGCGATTCCTTCCTGGGCGCGTACAATGGCTTTGATCATCCGCAGGCTGTTTATGAAAACAGAAGCCGCAATTCCATCGCCAGCGGCTGGGCGCCCATCGGCAGCCATCGCCTGACGGGCTGGCTCAATCCGGGCGAGCGTGTGTGCTTCGTGTTCACGCTGGGCTACTGCGAGAATGCGCAGGAGGAGAAATTTATCGCGCCGGGCGTGATCAACAAGGCGCCTGCCTATGCGCTGATGAAAAAGTATAACAGCGAAAAGCAGTTTGACGATGCGCTTGCTGCGCTGAAGGCCTATTGGGACGAGCTGCTTGCCACATGGCAGGTGAAATCCGGCGACGACCGCTTTGACCGCATGGTCAATATCTGGAATCAGTACCAGTGCATGGTCACGTTTAATATGTCCCGCTCCGCGAGCTACTACGAGTCGGGTATCGGCCGCGGCATGGGCTTCCGCGATTCCACGCAGGATCTGCTGGGCTTCGTCCATCTGATTCCCGCGCGCGCCCGTGAGCGCATTCTGGATATTGCCGCCACGCAGTTCCCGGACGGCAGCGCGTACCATCAGTATCAGCCGCTGACCAAGCGCGGCAACTTTGACGTCGGCTCCGGCTTCAACGACGATCCGCTCTGGCTGATCTTCGGCGCCGCGGCGTATATCAAGGAGACGGGCGATCTTTCGATCCTCTCGGAGATGGTTCCCTTTGACAACGACGAGAGCCTTGCGCAGCCGCTGATGGAGCATCTGAGAAGATCCTTCCATTATACAATCGATCATCTGGGCCCGCACAAGCTGCCGCTCATCGGCCGTGCGGACTGGAACGACTGCCTGAACCTCAACTGCTTCTCCAGCACACCGGGCGAGAGCTTCCAGACGACGGCAAACTTCGAATCCGGCATTGCCGAGTCGCTGTTCATTGCCGGCATGTTCGTGGGCGTTTGCCCGGATTACGAGCGCCTGTGCCGCCTGTATGGCTGGGATGAAGAGGCAGATGCTGTCGCCGGCCATAAGGCTGCGATGGAGCAGGCTGTGCTTGACCACGGCTGGGACGGCAAATGGTTCCTGCGTGCATACGACGCCTTCGGCAAGAAGATCGGCTCCGATGAGTGCGAAGAGGGCAAGATCTTCATTGAGCCGCAGGGCTTCCTGATCATGGCTGGCGTGGGCGTGAAGGAAGGCTATGCGCAGCTGGCGCTGGATTCCGTGCGCGAGCATCTGCTCAGCGAGCACGGTGTGGCCATCCATACCCCGCCGTATACAAAGTATCATCTGGAGCTGGGCGAGATCAGCTCCTATCCGCCGGGATACAAAGAGAACGGCGGCATCTTCTGCCACAACAACCCGTGGATCGTGCTTGCCGAGACGGAGCTCGGTCACGGCGGCCGCGCGTTTGACATCTACAGGCGTACCTGTCCGGCGTATATCACCGATCAGAAGCTGCACCATACCGAGCCGTATGTGTACAGCCAGATGGTCGCGGGCCCGTATGCGCCGAAGTTTGGACAGGCAAAGAATTCCTGGCTGACCGGCACGGCAGCGTGGACGTTCTATGCGGCTTCGCAGGGCATTCTGGGCGTGAAGCCGGATTATGACGGTCTGAAGATTGATCCGTGCCTGCCTAAGGAGCTGAATGAGCTGACGATCACGCGCAGATTCCGCGGCAGCGAGTATATCATTCATATCGTCAATCGGGCGGGCGACGAAAAGGGCAAGCTGACGCTGACGCTGGATGGTGTGCCGCTGGAGGGCAACGTGCTGCCGGTGGATTGCACCGCGGGCAGGCATACTGTGGAAGCAGTGCTGAGCTGATGGAATACGAAGCTGCGTAAGCGCACGCAAAGCGCCAAAGAAAAGCGCTCTCTATATCAATTCAAATAAAAAAACGCCGGAAAGCGGGAAGAAATTCCTGTTTTCCGGCGTCTTTATGATGGATAGGCATTTTCAGCGGATAAAATTCGTGCGCCGCTTTTCCTTCTCAGGCGCGGGCGGCAGAATACCGTGCTCTCTGGCAAGGGCAAAGCTCTTCATCATCCATGCCAGATTACGGGCGAGCTGACGCATGACCTGCAGGCCCTCCTCGTCCTTTTCCACCTCTTCGGGCGTGTTGCCATGCACCATTGGCCAGTACTGGCTGGCGGCGATGGGCATGCCGGAGATGGTGAAGTATTTATTGAGCTGGTCGATTGCGGCGGTTGTGCCGGCGCGGCGGGCGGAGACGATGGCACAGGCGGGCTTGGCGCGCATCAGACGCGAGCCTGCATAGAACATCCTGTCCATCAGGCTGGTGATTGAGCCGCCGGCACTGGCATAATGCACCGGAGAACCGAAGACGAAGCCGTCGGCCTCTTCGCATTTTTCCAGCACGCGGTTGACCGCGTCGTCATCATGCACGCAGCGGTTTTTCTTCATCGCAAAGCATGCGCCGCAGCCCGTGCACCCGCGAACGGGCGCCGTGCCCAGCTGGCAGATTTCGGTCTCAATACCTTCTCCTTGCAGCACGAGCGCCATTTCGCTCAGCGCCCTGTATGTACAGCCATGCGCATGCGGGCTTCCGTTGATCAAAAGAACCTTCATATCAAATACCATCCTTTCGGGGCGGAAATGCTGTTTCCATTATACGCTCAACAGGGCGGATTGTGCAAGATAATTGAATACATCGGGATGTCAGACGAACTTTTTGTGAAAAAAGGAAATATGCCTTGAAGCCGGAAATCAAATCCTGTATAATATAAGCACACAAATCTGTTTTCAATACGGAGGAGGATTTTATATGGGCGCTACCCTTTTGATCATGGCTGCGGGCATGGGCTCGCGTTACGGCGGCAACAAGCAGGTTGACGGTCTCGGCCCGAATGGCGAGATCCTGATGGAGTACTCCATCTATGATGCGATCCGTGCTGGTTTCGATCACGTTGTGTTCGTCATCAAGCCGGGCATGCAGGAGCTGATCGCCGGCATCTGTGGCGACCGTATCGCCAAGAAGGTCAAGGTCGATTATGCTTTCCAGGATTTTTCCAGCGTTCCGTCTTTCTATCAGATCCCGGCCGAGCGCGTGAAGCCGTTTGGCACTGTCCACGCCGTGCTTGTGGCCAAGGATGTTATTCATCAGCCGTTCTGCGTGCTCAACGCTGACGATTACTACGGCGTGTCTGCTTTCCAGGCTGCCTATGAGAAGCTCCAGACCATGAAGGCCGAAGGCGAGGCCTGCATGGTGGGCTACATGCTCAAGAACACTGTCTCCAAGAATGGCACCGTTTCCCGCGGCGTGTGCAAGTCTGATGAGAACGGCTATCTGACCGAGGTTGTGGAAACGCTCAAGATCAAGCTGTGCGAAAACGGCGAGATCCGCGATATCGACGAGGGCGAACCGGGCAAGCTGCTCGACGCCGAGGCGCCGTCCAGCATGAATTTCTGGGGCTTCACCCCGTGGTTCTTCACCAAGCTGGAAGAGTACTTCAACAACTTCCTTAAGGGCCTGGCTCCGGATGCCATCAAGGCGGAAGCGCTGCTGCCGCGCATGGTGGACGACCTCATGAAGGCCGGCGAGCTGAAGGTTTCTGTCCTTACCACCGATGCTCAGTGGTTCGGCGTCACCTACAAGGAGGACAAGCCGAGCGTGCAGGCTTCCCTGAAGGCGCTGCATGACACCGGCGTGTATCCGGCTTCTCTTCACGAGTAATCGCAGATGACATCCCGTGCGGCGCCGCTTGGTTCCGCATGGGATTTTTCCTTTTTGTTATCAGAATCCATTTGAAAAGCATCGGTATCGTCCGCAAAGACGCAGGCTCTGCAGCGCTTTGACGGAGACGAACCCTGCCGCCGGCAGCGTGCCGGTTTTGTATGTATGAGAGGCGCAAAGGGCTTATGAAACTCAAACCGACGATGATCAAGGGCGACGTGCCGGGCCATGTCAAAGTCAGAAAGGCAGCGATGATCTCCATTGCCTTCAATATACTGGAGATTGTGGCGGGCCTGATGATGATTGTGCTGGTCAACAGAATGCTGGCGGGCGGCGTGGAGGCCGGGATTGCCCGGCTGACGACGCTCGTATGCGTAACAATTGTGGGCTGGGGCGCAGTCAGCGACATCAGCTCGGCGCTCACCAGCCTGAATCTGGTACAGAAAACCAGAGAGCTAGAGCAGGCTTACGGTCAGCTCGAGGATCTCAACCGCGAAATGCGTGCCCAGCGCCATGATTTTCTGAATCATCTGCAGGTTGTCTACAGCCTTATCGAAATGAATGAGCCGGGCGAGGCGATGGCCTATATGGACAGGATTTACGGCGATATGCAGCGCGTCAGCCGCATGCTGCGCACCGCCTGTCCCGCTGTCAATGCGCTGATTCAGGCCAAGCTGGCCGAGGCGGATGAGCGCGGCGCGCAGCTCAAGCTCTCTATCGCAGCCAAATGGGACGACGAACTCATGCCCGCATGGGAAATCTGCCGCGTTCTGTCCAATCTTATCGACAATGCGTTGGATGCGGCCTGTTCGGCGGAGCATCCCGAAGGGGAGAAGCCGACGGTCGAGCTGGTGCTGGGCGAGGACCTTCGCAGCTGGTTCTTCTCCGTGCGCAATAACGGCCCTGCCATCAGTGAAAAGGCGCGGGCGCGCATGTTTGAGCCCGGCTTCACCACCAAGGCGACGGGGCAGGGCATGGGGCTATACATCGTCAGTCAGACGGTGGTCTCGCTTGGCGGCCAGATTGCCGTTGAATCGCGCGAAGGAGACACGGTGTTCTCCGGGTTTGTACCCAGAAAACGGTTGAAACTGACGGAAAATAGCGGGAATTATGAAGAATAATCGGAAAAGAATGACGAAACCATAAACTGAATGAGCAAAAAGTGTTGACAAATTAACATATCTGTAATAAAATTGTTCCATGATGATATGGATGGGCGTATATATCCGTCCGTCCGTCTGTCAAGCAGTCCGCAGACAGCGGACACGAAAGAGGGGATAACCATTATGAGAAACAGGATCACCAAACGCTTTGCGATGCTGGCGATTCTGTGCGTGCTGATCATGGCGCTTGCTGCGCCGGCGCTCGCCGCCAGCTACAGCAGGGTTTATGGCCAGACGCAGGACAGAATCCGCGTGCGTGCAGGCGCATCCTCCGGCGCGACGATTCTTGACAACATTGTCAAGGGCGCGTGCGTCTATGTCACCGACTCCAAAACGAGCGGCGGCGACACCTATCTGAAGGTGAACTATCGCAACAGCGATGGCAACATCAGCATCGGCTGGGTCCGTATGGCCGACGGCAATGAGACCTATGTGAAGATTCTCAGCGCTGATCAGGCTCAGAAGACATTCTCTGTCAAGAACGGCAATCTGCCCAGCAAGAGGGTCGGTACGTTTACCGCGGCTCAGCGCAATGCAGCTGCCGCCGGCACGTCTACCGCCAGCAAGGGCAGCAGCGTGGATACCAACACCATCAAGAGCGTGCAGACCATGCTCAAGGAGCTCAAGTATTATTCCGGCGAAGTGACCGGCAACGTGGGCAGCAAGACCGAAACGGCGATCAAGCAGTTCCAGAAGGAATATGATCTGACTGCCGACGGCGTTGCGGGCCCGAAGACCGTCGCCAAGCTGGAGGCTGTCTATAACGACAAATACGGCTCCGCTTCTTCCTCCGGCTCTTCCGGTTCCGGCCTCAGGCTGGGCTCCACCGGTGAAAAGGTTCGCAATCTCCAGCAGGATCTGACCACGCTGGGCTACTACTGGGCCGATATCACCGGCAGCTTCGGCGCCAAGACCCAGACCGCTGTCAAGAGCTTCCAGCAGAAGAACGGCCTGACTGCCGACGGCGTCGCCGGCACGAAGACCCTCAATGCGATTGCGTCTGCAATCGATCGCAAGGGCGGCACGAGCGCCGGTTCTTCCTATGCCAGCGGCACCTCCCTGAAGCTTAACAGCCAGGGCAGTGCGGTCACGCAGCTGCAGACCGATCTCAAGCAGCTCGGTTATTACTACGCAGACATCACCGGCAACTTCGGCGAGAAGACCGAAGCGGCCGTTAAGGATTTCCAGAAGGACAAGGGCCTCTATGCCGACGGCGTGGCCGGCGGCAAGACGCTCGACGCCATTGAGGCGGCGATCAAGGCCGCAGGCGGCTCTTCCACCAGCAGCACCACGGGTCTGAAGCTGGGCGCGACGGGCGAAAAGGTTCGCCAGCTGCAGCAGGACCTGACGGCTCTGGGCTATTACTATGGCGATATCTCCGGCCACTACGGTTCTTTGACGCAGGCTGCGGTTAAGAAGTTCCAGAAGGCCAAGGGTATCGGTCAGGACGGCATTGCCGGCACGAGCACGATCAATGCCATCGCGGCTGCGCTGGGCAGCAGCGGCTCCTCCTCCGGCAGCACCTCTGTGCGCGAAGGCGACAAGAACAGCACCGTTCTTGAGCTGCAGACCATGCTCAAGGAGCTCTCCTACTACTATGGCGATCTGACCGGCAGCTACGGCACCCTGACCAAGCGTGCTGTCCGCCAGTTCCAGGACGATCACGATCTGACTGTGGACGGCGTGGCCGGCCCGAAGACGCTGGCTATGCTGCGCAGCCTGACCGGCCGCACCAGCAGCGATTCCAGCAGCGCCACCGGCAGCATCACCAGCTCTTCCGTGGCTGAGGCGAATTCCTACTTCCTCATCAATCAGGACAATGTGCGCCTGCGCACCACGTATTCTCTCAGCTCCGCGGCAAAGACCACGATGGATGACGGACATCCGGTTCAGGCGACCCGCAAGTACAATGTCGGCGGCACGACGTGGTACTATATCACCGTCAGGAAGAACAGCGGCGTTTACAGCGGCTATGTCCGCGCTAAGGTGCTCACCAGCGTGACGCGCGAAACCTTTATCAGCAATGGCGGCAATGTGAACCTCGATACCGCTGGCGGCGAGATTCTGGGCATGATCCGCATCACTGCCAACAGTGTCAGCATCCGCGAGACGGCCAGCTCCAGCTCCACCAAGATGGGCACGGCCAACAAGGGTGATGTGTTCCACTACATCAATACGGTGGATAACTGGTTCCAGATTCAGTCCGGATACTGGATTAAGAAGGATTACGTCGCCGTCATGACCGAATCCGAGGTCGATTCCTACATCGGCAGCGGCAGCTATGCCGGCGGCACCTATCGCGAGGGAGACAGGGGCTCCATGGTTCAGTGGATCCAGGAGGCGCTTGACGAGCTCGACTACTACAGCGGCGAACTGAGCGGCCACTATGGCAGCAAGACCAAGGAAGCTGTCCGCAAGTTCCAGCGTGATCACGATCTCTCTGCGGACGGCGTTGCCGGCCCGAAGACGATCGCCAAGATCATGGAGTCGCTCAACAACAGCACGATCGGCTCCGGTACCGTTACGCTGGATAAGACGAAGGCTATCTTCAATATCCCGTGGACGACCATGAAGTCGAAGAACGTGATCGGCAATACGCTGACCCTGACGGATATCGGCAAGAATGTTTCCTTCAAGGTCAAGGTTCAGTCCACCGGCAACCACGCCGACGTTGAGCCGGTGACGGCCAACGACACCAAGGTGCTCTGCAGCCTCTACGGCGTGGCGACGTCCAGCCAGCTGGAGACGCAGAACAAGTATCAGCGCCGCGTGGTCATCGCGACTAACTCTGAGGGTAAGCAGTTCATCGGTTCCATCTATGCGATTCCGCACGGTTTGGATACGGTTTCCGGCAACGACTTCGATGGTCAGTTCTGTCTCCACTTCAAGGATTCTACGGTCCACAGCGGCGGAGGCTCCATCTCTGACAGCCAGAACCATCAGGCGAAGATCTCTTCTGCGGCGGCTTCCCTGAAGGCCAGCGGCTACACGATTCTGACTGAGTACCCGTAATCCAATTGCCACCCCATCCCCTCTTTATACGAGGCGGCGCGAGCGATCGCGCCGCCTCGATTTTTTGGGGAGACCTCATCTGCATTCGTAATCTCTGCTTGACAAAGCGGGCAAAAAACAATATAATGTTGCCCGATATGAAAAGGCGATGAAGCGGAAAGAGCGCGCTTGACAGCCTGCGTGAAGCGAGCCGGGGATGGTGCAAGCCCGGCGGCAGGAACATGCGTGCAGCCCTCCGAAAAGCCTCCGGCGATGAGTCGGCCGTATGTCTGCGTTAAAGGCGAGAGAGGGTATGCCTTTTTGGCGTATCAACCGGAGTGGTACCGCGAATCGCGTCTGTTCGTCCCCGGGACGGCAGGCGTTTTTTTATTACTTGGCGTAAAGCAGAGTCCCGTGCCTGCGGGCACGGCCAAAGGGCTTATCGATCGCCCTTTGGAAACCTTCTCATCCCAAAGAGACGCAGGCGATGATTTTGTTTACGCAGAACGAAAAGGAGAGAAATCAAGCTATGAAGAAGATGACTTCCGGCGAGCTGCGCAGCATGTGGCTCAGTTTCTTCAAGAGCAAGGGCCACGCTGTGATCCCCAGCGCTTCCGTCATCCCGGAGAATGACCCGACCGTGCTCTTCACCACCGCGGGCATGCATCCGCTGGTTCCGTATCTGCTGGGCAGCAAACACCCGGCCGGCACCCGCCTGACTGACGTGCAGAAGTGCATCCGCACCGGCGATATCGATGAGGTCGGCGATGCTTCCCACCTGACCTTCTTTGAGATGCTGGGCAACTGGTCCCTTGGCGATTACTTCAAGAAGGACATGATCGCCTGGTCCTGGGAGTTCCTCACCAGCGAAGAGTATCTGGGCCTTGATAAGGACAAGCTCGCCTTCACCGTCTTTGAGGGCGAGGGCGATATCCCGCGCGACGACGAGGCTGCCGGCTACTGGATGGAGCAGGGCGTCAAGCCGGAGAATATCTACTTCCTCGGCCGCAAGCACAACTGGTGGGGCCCGGCGGGCCAGACCGGTCCGTGCGGCCCGGATACTGAGATGTTCATCATCCGCGATCAGGAGCCCTGCGGTCCGAATTGCTCCCCGGCCTGCTCCTGCGGCCGCTTCATGGAGATCTGGAACGATGTGTTCATGCAGTACAACAAGAACGCCGAAGGCCAGTATGTGCCGATGGAGAAGAAGAACGTCGATACCGGCATGGGTCTGGAGCGCACTGTCTGCACGCTGAACGGCTGCAAGTCCGTCTATGAGACCGACGCCTTCACCGGCATCCTCGCCAAGATCTCCGAGCTCTCCGGCAAGGGCTACGAGGATGATGCAGATACCACCAAGGCCTTCCGCATTGTTGCCGATCACCTGCGTACCGCCACCTTCATCATGGGCGATCCGCGCGGCGTGTCCCCGAGCAACGTCGACCAGGGCTACGTGCTGCGCCGCCTGATCCGCCGCGCTGTGCGCTATGGCATGGGCATCGGCATGGGCGAAGGCTTCACCTGTGAGATTGCCAAGGTGATCATCGATCAGTATGCCGAGGTCTATCCGGAGCTCAAGCAGAACGAGGCGTTCGTGCTCGAACAGTTCAAGCTGGAGGAGACCCGCTTTGCCCGCACCCTGCGTCAGGGCGAGAAGGAATTTGCCAAGGTCGTCTCCCGTCTGGGCGAGAAGACCGTTATCGACGGCATCGATGCGTTCCATCTCTACGACACTTTCGGCTATCCGATCGAGATGACGATCGAGCTGGCCAATGAGAAGGGCCTGACCGTCGATGAGAAGGGCTTTGCCGATCACTTTGCCGCGCATCAGAAGCTGTCTCAGGCGGGCGCTGAGCAGCGCTTCAAGGGCGGTCTGGCTGATCACAGCGCACAGACCGCGCGCCTTCACACCGCAACCCACCTGCTGCAGGCGGCGCTGCGCCGCGTGCTGGGCGACGAGGTCGCGCAGAAGGGCTCCAACATCACCGCCGAGCGCCTGCGCTTTGACTTCAAGTTCGGCCGCAAGGTGACCAAGGAAGAGCTTGCGCAGGTTCAGGCGCTGGTCAACGAGTGGATCGCCGCGGACGTGCCGGTCGTGATGACCGAGACCACCGTCGAGGCCGCGAAGGCCGAGGGTGCGATCGGCCTGTTCGAGAGCAAGTATGGCGAGCAGGTCCGCATGTACACCATGGGCGAGTATTCCAAGGAAATCTGCGGAGGCCCGCACGCCAGCCATACCGGCGAGCTGGTTTCCTTCAAGATCCAGAAGGAAGAGTCCTCTTCCGCCGGCGTTCGCCGTATCAAGGCGGTTATTGGCGCCGATCCCAACAACTGATCCATCTTACGACAAAAATCCCGCGAATTATTCGCGGGATTTTTTTGTTGTATTGCGATGCATTGCGTCGAATCGGCGGGCGGAATGCTGTCTGAATTGCAGAGAAAAGAAAGAATTAAGGCGAATATGTGAATTTTATGTAATAATTAGATGGCTTTTGTTTAATAATTGCGACATATTTTTGCAGAAGCAGCCATAGTATAGGATCAGAAAGGGAGGCTGATCAAATGATGGTGCGTACAGATCGGTGTATACCGGATACCCTGCAGATGGCGGCTCTGGCCCATGACCTGCGTACGCCCATGTGTGTGGCGGCAGGCGCGGCACAGATGGCGCTGGAGGCAGGCGGAAGGGATGTCAGTGCAAACCTGCGGCAGATTCTGCAGGCAGTAAGCGCGATGGACAGAATGCTGGCGATGATGAGCGCAGACGAAAGCAGCGCATCATTCACAGGAGAGATGCTTCAAGAAGAGCTGGCGGCGATGACGGAAGGCAAGGCACAGCAGAAGGGGCAGAATCTCAGTATAGATCTGTCTGCGCTGGATGGCTGGATGCTTGAAGCGGATTATGCGGCGCTGTGCCGCCTGCTGACCAATCTGCTTTGCAATGCGGTGAAATATACGCAGGAGGGCGGCGAGATCACACTGCGCGCGCAGCTGCTGATGCCGCCGTGGCGCAGCCGAACGGCGTGGCTGCGGCTGATCATCGCAGACAATGGCATGGGCATGAAGAAAGCATTTATGCGCAGGATGTATACGCCGCATGCGCGTGCGGAAGAGAGCGCGCATCTGCCGGGCAAAGGATTGGGTCTGGCGATTGTGAAAAGGCTGATCCGGGAAATGCGCGGCACGATTCATGTGAAAAGCCAGTGGCAGAAGGGCACGGTATTTACGGTGACTGTACCCGTGACGCGGCGATGAATAGAAATAAGCCCTGCAGCAGCAGGGCTTTCACAGAGGCTGTCAGAGGCAGCTGCAGAATATCACACCGTCCATCCGGCTGTTTGCAGGCGAGGCCATGGCTCAGAAAGAAGGATATAACAAAAAACGCTGACCTCAAACGAAGTCAGCGATCTTTGGCTAATCCGGTTGATTGTGATACAACCGCTTTCATGCACCAGGTTGAAAAATCTGGGTGCATTTTTGCACCCGTTATTCTTCAACGAACGTCGCATTGATCTGATCAATCAGTTCCTTGTGTAGCATCGTGCGTCGGCG
>JAFWXL010000050.1 GCA_017545905.1 Clostridia bacterium
AGGGGTGTTCTTTATTTGGCGGAGAGTTAGGGATTCGAACCCTAGGAGGTTTTACCCTCACAGCATTTCGAGTGCTGCACCTTCAACCGCTCGGACAACTCTCCAGAAATATGGATCTTCCGAAGAAGACCCATATATTATAAGGCAATTTGCTTCGTCCTGTCAAGCCAAATTACAGCTCAGACGCCATCTCCACGATTTCCATCGAGCGGCGGATGAACTCCGTCATCTTCTCGGCCTCCAGCGGCTGGCGGGAGAGCTCCGCCAGATCCATCAGCTGACGGGTGAGCAGCAGGCTGCGCTCGTCCTTCTCGCGCCCGGCGAGCTTGCGCACCGTCTTGCTGCGGCTGTTGAGCACGACGGAATACTTGGCCGGCATGGCATAATCGCTGCGGCCGTAGAGACGGCCCATGTCGTTGATACGGCGGATCTGCTCGTCCTCGATGAGCATCAGCGGAATGGTCTCATTGGCCAGCGGCTTCACGCTCACCTCAAGGTCATCCTTGCCAGCGGCCTCGCGGATCAGGCCCGTCAGCTTCTCGCTGTCAAGCGCTTCGCCGCTGTCCTCGCCGGTCAGGCTGTCCAGCTCCGCGTCCACGCGGCAGAAGCGGAACTTGCTCTCCGCGCCCGCGCTGTATTCCATATAGGAGAGAAAATTCACGTCGATGGCATGCTCCATCACCGCCACGTCGATGCCACGCTCGGTGAACAGGCGGATGGCTGCATCCTGACGCGCCGCGTCGGAGGTATAGACCATCTTCTCTTCCAGCTTTTCGCCGTTCGCCCGCTTATATTCATCCAGCGTGAGGAACTTGCCCTGCGTGGTCTTGAAGAGCAGGCATTCCTTCATGCGCTCGGCGAATTTTTCATCACGCATCACGCCGTACTTGATGAACGGATGAATGTCCGGCCAGAAGCCCTCGTAGCTTTCGCGGTCGGTCTTGAACATGCCGGTCAGCTTATCGGCCACCTTCTTGGTGATGTGCGTGGAGATGCGGCGGACATAGCCATCGTTCTGCAGGAAGGAGCGGGAGACGTTGAGCGGGAAATCCGCGCAGTCGATCACGCCCTTGAGCAGCATCAGGAACTCCGGAATGACCTCCTTGATGTTGTCCGCAACAAAGACCTGACCGGAATAAAGCTTGATCTGGCCCTCAATGCCGCCGAACTGCTCCTTGAGCTTGGGGAAATACAGAATGCCTTTGAGCTTGAAGGGATAATCCACGTTCAGATGGATCCAGAACAGCGGATCCTCGTACTCATGGAATACCTTGCGGTAGAACGCCTTGTAGTCCTCGTCCGTACAGTCCTGCGGAGCCTTCACGTAGAGCGGAGCCACATCGTTGATCGGGGTCTCGGCCTTTTCCTCGGTCTTCTCCTCCTCGCCCTCTCCGCTCACCGTCACGTCCTCTTCCTTGATCTCATTCAGATAGATCGGATAGGCCATGAACGAGCAGTAGCGATCCAGCACCTCATGCACGCGCCAGTAGTTGAGGAATTCCTCCTCCGCGTCATTGACATGGAGCGTGATCGTGGTGCCGCGGGTCGCGCGGTCGCTTTCGCTCATGGTGAACGCCATGCCATCCTCACTCTCCCAGCGCACAGCCTGCGCGCCCTCGCGGAAGGAAAGCGTGTCGATGGTCACCTTATCGGCGATCATGAAGACGGAATAGAAGCCCAGACCAAAATGGCCGATGATGCCGCTGTTTTCCTTGTCCTCATTCTTGGCATATTCCTCCAGGAAGCTCTTCGCGCCGGAGAAGGCCACCTGATTGATGTTCTTCTCAACCTCTTCCTGCGTCATGCCCACGCCGTCGTCAATGAAGCGCAGCACCTTTGCCGCCTTGTCGACCTCCACGCGCACGCTCGCGCCCTCAGCCAGCTTGTAATCAACCATGCGCAGCTTGGTGATCGCGTCGCAGGCATTGGATACCACCTCGCGGATGAAGATATCCTTGTCGGAATAGAGCCATTTCTTGATGATCGGCATAATATTCTGCGCATCAATAGACACGTTGCCCGTAATCGGATTCATATCGTAAACCTCCTTGCTGTTCATCAAACACAGATAAACCCTGTAACAGAAGGTATTGTATCGCGAATGTCAGGGAATGTCAATACAAAATTAGCACTCTCGGGATAAGAGTGCTAATTCTTTCTCAGCGGTCAATGGAATCTTATCTATTATGGCGTTTATTCTTTTATCTTTGGGGGAAAAGAGGTATAATATAAATAAACAATCATCAATGAATCGAAAGGAGCCGATGATATGGCCGTTCATATTCTGGAAGAAGCACAACGCTGTCTCAATTGCAAAAAACCCATGTGCCAGCAGGGCTGTCCCATTCACACGCCGATTCCCAAGGTGATCCAGCTGATGCTTTCCGGCAAACTGGATGAGGCAGGACGCATGCTCTTTGAAAACAATCCGCTGACAACGGTTTGTTCCCTGGTGTGCAATCATGAGAATCAGTGCGAAGGCCACTGCGTGCTTGGGCGCAAAGGCGCGCCGGTGCATTTTTCTTCGATCGAAAACTATATTTCCAGTACCTATTCTCACAAGATGAACAAGGGCCCGGCCCCGTCCAATGGCATGCGCGTGGCCATCATCGGCTCCGGCCCTGCAGGACTGACCATCGCCGTGCTGCTGGCACGCAAGGGCTATCAGGTGACGATCTTTGAGGGCAAGGATAAAATCGGCGGCGTGCTGCGCTATGGCATTCCGGAGTTCCGCCTGCCCAAGTCCGTGATTGACGACTTTGAGTATCATCATCTTGTGCTCAAGGATATCAAGGTTCGCCCGAATACAACCATTGGCGGCGCAATCACGATTGAGGATCTCTTCCGCGATGGTTATAAATCAATCTTTGTGGGTACGGGCGTCTGGCAGCCCAATACGCTGCATATCAAGGGCGAAACGCTGGGCAACGTGCACTTTGGCATCAACTATCTCAACAATCCGGACAGCTACCGTCTCGGCGAGACGGTGAATGTCATCGGCGCGGGCAATGCCGCGATGGACGTATGCCGCACGGCGCTGCGCAAGGGTGCGCGCTATGTAAATTGCTTTTCACTGACGAAAAAGGTTGCCGCCTCCAAGCATGAGTTTGATTATGCCGTACTGGAGGGCGTGGAATTCTTCTATAATAAGAAGCCGGTGGAGATTGTGGATGAGGGCGTGATCTTCGCCGACGTTGCAGAGCATGAAGACGGAACATGGGAGGAAATCCCGGGCTCCGAGCAGCTTTACAGAGCCGACAGTACGATCATCTCCATCAGTCAGGGTCCCAAGTCCCGTCTGGTCAATACGACGGAAGGACTCAAGGCCAGCACGCGCGGCCTGCTTGTGGCGGATGAATACGGCCGCACAACCCGTCCGGGCATCTTTGCCTCCGGCGACGTGGTCGCGGGCGCGCGCACGGTAGTCGAGGCCGTCGCCCACAGCAAGCTGGTCGCCGAGGCCATGGACGCCTACATGCAGGGCGACGATCTGGAAAAAAGCTGAGCGGGTAATAAGCATAGCAATTCCATATACGCATACAAAAGGACCGTTCAGCCCAGGCTGAACGGTCCTTTTTTCAGTGTGTGATGGTGTTGATGAAGTGCGTTTCCGTCTTGGAATACATGATGCGCTGCGCGTGATACAGGCCGTAGTAGCCCGAGAGCATGTAGCTCACCGCGACGGTCGTCAGGTAATACGGCATGCCGGCAAAGCCGAAGAGCTCAAAGGAAATCAGCAGGGACGTAATCGGACAGTTGGTCACGCCGCAGAACACGCCGATCATGCCCATCGCAGCCGCCAGCGGCACGTCAAAGCCGAACATCGGCGCAATCACACAGCCCAGCGCTGCGCCGATGGTCAGCGACGGCACGATCTCGCCGCCCTTGTATCCGGCGCCGATGGTCAGCGCGGTGAATACCATCTTGAGCAGGAAGGCAAGCGGCTTCGTCTCCCCCTCGTGAAAGATATGCTCGATGATGCCCATGCCGCTGCCCAGATACATGTCGCTGCCCAGCAGGCCGCACAGCACCAGAATCACGCAGCCGGATACGAATATCTTCACATATGCGTTCTTCAGGTGATGCTCCAGCAGGTGCTCCACCTGATGCATGATCATGCAGAATACGATACTGCACACACCGAAGAGCGCGCCCATGAGCACCGTCCTGAAAAACAGCGCCGCGGCAAACTCCGGCACGGCGGCAACCGGAAATACCTCCGGCGGCATCTTCAGGAAATCCGCGACAAAATGCGCGATCATCGACGCCGTGACGCAGGGCACCAGCGCAGAATAATGCATGATGCCCACGCTGATGACCTCCAGCGAGAAGATCGTCGCCGCCAGCGGCGTGCCAAAGAGCGCAGAGAAGCCCGCGCTCATGCCGCACATGACGATGATATGCTGGTCATTCTGGCTGAGCTTCATCTTCCTGCCCATCTTGTTGGCGATGCTGCCTCCAAGCTGAATCGCCGCGCCTTCGCGTCCGGCAGAGCCGCCGAACAGATGCGTAATTGCCGTGGTCACAAAGATCAGCGGCGCCATGCGGAAGGGGATGCCTGTGGAGGAATGGATGGAGGCGATCACCATGTTGGTTCCGCGGTCGTCCTGATCCTTAAAATACCTGTACAGAAAGACAATCGCAAGGCCGGCAAACGGCAGGCCTAGGATAATCAGCGGATGCGCCACGCGGAAGTTATTCACCGCGATCAGCGTATGACCGAAAGCGGATGCAATCACGCCGACGATCACGCCGACCAGCGATGCAATCGCCAGCCACTTGACGAGCACCTTTGCAGAAAAGACGCTGGATGTGACATAGTGCTGCGCAATCTTCTTTGATTTTTCAGTGATAAGCATATTTTACCCTCTGATGTTTCATGTGTATATTTCTTTGCAGCGCTATTATAGTCCACAGCACCCCAAAATGGAATAGATAAAACACACAAATCCGCTTTCAGCTCTCCAGTTTTTTCATGCTCAGCACCGCCGGGATCACCGCAATGACCGCGCAGAGCGTCAGCATCGCGCTCACGCCGAATCGGTCTGCCACCGCGCCGGCATACATCAGGCTGATGACGGAGGAAAAGCTGTTGTACACCGCATCGGAGAGATTGTGTCCCAGATTGCGCAGATCCCCGTCCACGTAGCGCTCCGTCACGTCGCGCATGGTCGGCAGCAGAATGCCGAAGCCCACATTGGCAAGGAAACTGCCGGCAAATACCATCGCAGGCGAGGACGCAAAGCGCACCAGCAGGATCATGCCAAGCGGCAGAAGCGCCATCGAGACAAAGCGGGCGCGCAGCGGAATCATCATCAGCAGGCCGGCCATCGCGATGAAGGGTACCTGCGTCAGCGCGCTGACAAAAGAATCCACGCCGATGTGCGACACATTGCCGCCTACGTTTTCCAGCACAACAATCTTGAGGTTATTGATCGGCGCAATCGAAAGGCCAATCAGAAACAGCAGAATCACCAGCATGCGATACGGCCTGCTGCAGAACAGGCGGCGGACGTCGCCCGCCTTCATCGCCCTGCTCGGCGCGGATACGGCGCGCGCATCCGGCAATGCAGCCGCGCTGATGACGCACAGCGCCATGAACAGCGTGCCGCCAAAGAGCATCATCCGATAGCCAAACCGGCTGATCAGCCTGCCCATCACCATACCGATCACCGCATAAAACAGCGATGGCATGCTTCGTACCCTGCCGAACATCTTCTGGTCATGGTCATAGGCAGAGAGCACCCATGCATCCGCATTGGCGCCCTGCGGCTGAAACACAAGCCCCAGCAGCGGATAGCACACGGCAAGCACCGGCAGGCGGTCGCCGAAGGCATAAATCGCAAACATGAGCGCATAGGCCGCAAGCATGCACGGAATAAACACGCGCTTGTTGCTCTGCAGGCGGTCGCAGATCCGCCCGAAGATCATCGATCCGGCAAACGCGCAGAGCATAAACCCGGAGATCAGCAGGCTCATTGCCGTGTTGCTCACGCCCCGGCTGATCAGATAGGCCGACGCATACGCGACAAATGATGCATGGAACGCCCAGTAGGTGATCTCCAGCATGGAAAAGAGCGCAAATTTCCCCTTGTTCATTCTGTTTCCTTCTTTTTCTGCTTTGTATTGGAATCGCGTTCTTGTATTCGAGCGTAATCGCTGTTATCCTCTTGATTTTTCTGAAGAAAAAGAAAAAGCCCGCCGGTTTTCCCGGCGGGTCTGCATCAGCTGTCCTTTTCGGTTTTGCCGTCCACGTACTTTTCTCTCAGGCGAACCTCCAGCACGCGGCGATGCGCCGCGCGGGTGACCTCGCCGTCATAGCGGTCGATGGTAAATCTGTCGCCCACCTTGGGCAGGCGGCTCGTCGCCTCCTGAACAAGGCCGCTGACCGTCATGGAGGAGATTTCCTCATCCTCCGGGATAGAGAGCTCCTCATACAGATCTGCAACGCTCGCCGATCCTGCGACCAGCCAGCTGCCGTCGGACTGCCTGCGGAACACCTCGATCGCCTCGTCGTGCTCATCCCAGATTTCGCCGACAAGCTCCTCAATGATGTCCTCAAGGGTCACGATGCCGGATGTGCCGCCGTATTCATCGACAACAACGGCCAGATGGTGCTGCTCCTCCTTGAGCTGGCGAAGCAGCTCGGATATCTGCGTGGTCTTGGTGGTATACATCGCCGCGCCCAGAATATGGGTGATATCCGTTTCTTTTCTTCGCATGGCGGCATAGAAATCCTTCTCGTGAACCACGCCAATGATGTTGTCAATGGTTTCATGGTAGACGGGCAGGCGGGAGTATCCGCTGGTTTCAAACGTCTGCGCCAGTTCCTCCATCGTGTCCTCATCCGAAACGGCCACCACGTCCACACGCGGGGTCAGAATCTGGCCGACCTCCACATCGTCAAACTCGATTGCGCTGCGGATGAGCTCGCTTTCGTGATCGGTGAGCTCGCCGTCATTTTCCGCCTCGCCGACCATCGTCAGCAGCTCTGCGTCGGTCACCACATCGACCTCTCTGCCGCCAAAGAAGCGGGAAATGAGCTTCTTCCACAGAGCAAAGAGGAAATTCAGCGGCGTGAAGAGCACGATGAGCAGATTGAGCACCGGCGCGCTGAAGATCGCAAAACGCTCGGGCATCTCTTTGGCCAGACTCTTGGGCGTGATTTCGCCGAAAATCAGCACGACGATGGTGATCACCGCCGTGGACACCGTCGGGCCGTAACTGCCGCCGAGCATACGGGTGAAAAGCACCGTGCCCAGTGAGGACAGGGTGATATTCACGAGGTTATTGCCGATGAGAATCGTGGACAGAAGGCTGTCATAGCGCTTGGAGAGCGCGAGCACCTTTCTGGCCTGCGCGTCGCCGGATTCGGCGCGGCTCTTGAGCCGGATCTGATTGAGCGAGGAATACGCGGTTTCAGATGCGGAGAAAAAGGCCGACAATACGACCATCACCAGCATCATGACAAGCATATACGTACTACTGCCATCTTCCATGGGGAACTGTTCAACTCTGCTTTCTGTGTATATTCTGACTCTTTCCGGAAAAACAGCATAGAATCCCGGACAATATCATTTGTATATCATATCATGTTTCGTTTCGTTTTGCAATAAACCTGCAACATCTTCATGCCGCCGCCGTATTTTATGTCACAGCGTCTTCAGGAATTCGCCCAGCAGCCGGGCGATGATCGCATGGCCCTCGTCGCTGGGATGCAGCCCATCGGGCATCAGGCGCTCGCGGCAGATATTATGAGCGGGCTGCATGCCGCTGCGCGCATACAGATCCAGCACCGGAATCGCATAATATGCCGCAACCTCCAGCAGGATCTCGCGATATCGGGAAAGCGGCGCACGCACCTCCAGCTTGCGGTCCGTGCCGTCTCCCGCGGGATCATTCTCATGCATGCGGTGCAGCGGCGACATGAACACGATGGGCTTGCCGCAGTAGCGGGTCATCAGGCCGCTCATCAGATAGTGGCATGCGCCGTAAAACGTATCCGGCGTACGATCGGTAAACGCGCCCAGCGGCGCATCGCCGTGACCATAGTCATTCGTACCGCCGAATACGACCACTGCATCGGCAGACGGATCCATCTCCTCCATACGCATGCAGAAATGTGCCTCATGCCGCTCGCCGGTATCGATGCGCTGGCGCGCAAAGCGCGAACCGGAGATGCCGTAGTTATTCACCTTCGCACCGTACAGGCGGGCAAAGACGTCGGTATACCGATTTTCCTCGCAGCTTGCGCCCACGCCCTCGGTGATGCTGTCGCCCAGAATATTGACGACTGCGTTTTTTAGTTCCATAAAGCTCCTTTCCAGCGTCAAGGGTATGTCAGGGCTGCCGCCCTGAAACCCGCCGGGGACTCTGTTCCCAAACCCCTGCAAGGGATTTCTTCTCCTCGCTCGACGCTCGTCGGTCAGGGCAGCTCTGACAGCCCACAGCGCTGTCATTCACTCCTGCCCCAGTTCGGAAAACAGACCCCCTTGACCCTTCTTCGAGGTCGCTTGCATAGTCGCGCAAGCGCTCCTTGCCGCTCCCGACGTTCCGCCTGCCTGTTTCCGTCACTGGCGGCGGCAGACTCCAGTCTCGCGGCGGTTTTAAGCAGATTTGCAAAAGGCCTCCGGCTGAACGCCGGAGGCCGAGGTTGGTTTTGTTTAACAGTACTTCGCAATCGCAGCACGGATGCGCGCGGCAACAGCCTCGACCTTGGGCATGTCGCCTTCCGTCACGCCGACCATCGGCTTATGCACGGAGCCGAGCGCAAGGCCCTCGTTGATCTCGAGCACCTTCTTAATCACCGCATACATATGGCCGCGGCAGGAGCACAGATCGGCGATGATGCCGTTGACCTCATGCTGGATCGGCTGCGCCTGGACAAACTTGCCTTCCTTCACCAGTTCGTCCATCTTCAGGAACAGCTCCGGCATGGCGGCATAGGTGCCGCCGATGCCGCCGCATGCGCCGATGGCGCGTCCGGCGATGAACTGCTCATCCGGGCCGTTGAAGACCACGCAGTTCTCTCCGCCGGCGTCCACAAAGCCCTGAATGTCCTGCGTGGGCATGGAGGAGTTCTTCACGCCGATGACGCGCGGATTCTTGCGCATCTCCTTGAAGAGATTCACGCTCAGCGCCACGCCGGCCAGCTGCGGGATATTGTAGATGATGAAATCGGTATCCGGAGCGGCGGCAGAGATATCGTTCCAGTACTGCGCGATCGCATAATCCGGCAGGCGGAAGTAGATCGGCGGAATGGACGCGATGGCGTCGACGCCCAGCGACTGTGCATGGGCGGCGAGCTGCGCGCTCTCCTCGGTGTTATTGCAGGCGACATGCGCGATGATCGTGCACTCGCCCTTCACCTCTTCCATCACGGCTTCAAGGGTCAGCATGCGTTCTTCCTTCTCCAGGTAGATGCACTCGCCGGAAGAGCCGCCCACATACAGGCCCTTCACGCCCTTGCTTACCAGATGGCGGGCAAGCTTCTTGGTGCGCTCCACGCTCACCTTGCCATTGTCATCATAGCAGGCATAGAACGCAGGGATGACGCCATAATACTTTTCAAGATTGCTCATATACTTTTTTCCTTTTCTTGTGGCAGTTCAATTCTTCATATGCTGGATATTATACACATGTATAGTCCAGTTTTCAAGGCCCATCCGGCCGCCGAAAACGGGTTTGGAACCACCAAACAACGCTTTCTATCCACACAGTGCATCGGAGCGCCCTCTGCGCGAACGATGCCGTCAGAAGCAGGCCCGAAGGGCAGTCGAAGGCGGGCCCTGACCGCTCAGCCCTTGACAGCGCCCATCGTGATGCCGCGGGTGAAGAATTTCTGGAACAGCAGGAAGATCACGATGATCGGGATGGAGCCAAGGGACGCGCCGGCCATGATCAGGCCGTAGTCCGTGGACAGCTCGCTCTGCAGCTTGGCGATGCCCAGAGAGATCGTGAGCACGTTGGTGTCGTTGAGCATGATCAGCTGCAGGAAGTAATCGTTCCATGCAGTGATGAACGTGAAGATCGCCAGCGCGCCAATGCCCGGCTTGATCATCGGGAAGACGATCTGCGTGAACGTACGCGTCTCGCCTGCGCCGTCGATCTTGGCCGCCTCCAGCAGCTCGCCCGGAATATTCTCGGAGAACTGCTTCATCAGGAACACGCCGAACGGCCAGCCGACGGTCGGCAGGATCACAGCCCAGAGTGTGTTGTGCAGGTTCAGAAACGCCATTTCCTTGAGCAGCGGAATGAGGATAACCTGCTTGGGCAGCGCCATCGCGCACACGAAGATGGAGAAGATGATCGTGCGGCCGGTAAAGCGCTTCTTGGCCAGCGCGTAGCCGCCCATCGCAGCCGCCAGACAGGTCAGCGCCATGGACATCACACACATAAACACCGTATTGAACAGCCACAGCCACGCCGGCTTTTCAAAAAGCTTGGCATAGTTGAGCATGACAGGCTCCGTCGGGAACCACACCGGAATGCGGGCATTGACCGCCTGCGGACCCTTGAAGGAGCCGGTGATGATCCAGTAGAGCGGGAAGGTGAACAGGAACGCCAGAATGATCAGCGCAATCACGCTTACAATCTGGAACACAGACGTCTGCTGGACGCTGTGATCCTGATTGCCGGACTTGGGCTTCTTGAAGTGATGCACCTGGGGAGCAGCTTTCATGTTTTCAGACATATTCTCTCTCCTCCCCTCTTAGCCGTTATCGCTCTTGGCAAGCTTGAACTGCAGGGCGCTGAACACGGCGATGATCGCAGCCAGAATGACGCCCATCGCGCTGCCATAGCCGTAGCGGCTCAGCTTGAATGCGTTGTAGTAAATGTAGTACATGATGGTCTGGGTGGAATTGTTCGGTCCGCCCGAGGTGAGCAGCTGAATCAGCGCGAAGCACTGGAACGAGTTGATCGTGGTGATGACCAGAATGTACAGCGTGGTCGGCATGATCTGCGGCCACTTGATCTTCCAGAAGACCTGCAGATTCGTCGCGCCGTCCACCTCAGCCGCCTCGATCAGGGAATGATCGACGTTGGACAGGGCGGAAACATACAGGACGATCGGCTGGCCGACTGAAGTTGTCAGCAGGATCAGGATGATGCAGCCCAGCGCATACTCAGGGCTGCCGAGCCAGTTGATATTCTTGGAAATCAGGCCCAGATTCTTGAAGACATAGTTCAGAATACCGGTATACGGGCTGAACATCCACTTCCACACAACCGTAACGGCCACGGAACCCGTGACAACAGGCAGATAGAAGATGCAGCGGAACAAAGAGGTATAGGCGTCGTGCATCTTGTAGATGACAGACGCAACCCACAGCGAGAAGATACAGGTCACCGGCACGGAAACGACCACGATGATGATCGTATTCCAAAGCGCCTTCTGGAAGATCGGATCGGAGATAAGCTCCTTGTAATTGGCAAGGCCAACGAAGGAGAAATCCGTCATCGTGTAATTGAAGAAGCTGGTAAACAGGCCCATGCCCATGGGGAAGATGACGAAGCCAAAGAAGAACAGAAGGCTGGGCAGCATGAACAGGTAACCGGCGATGTTCTCGCGGCGCTGGTTTGCCCTGGACAGAGACGTCCCGCCCTTTACAGCCTTGGTCATAAAGGAACGCTCCCTTCAAAGAACACAAGGCCCCTCCCGCGAGGGAATGGGGCCTTGTGCCTAACTATCAGTTATTCTGCCTGAGCGGTGAATCTTACTTCACGATGCTCGCATTGGCATTGGTGGTGTAGGTCGCAACCTCAGCCGCCACATCGCCGCCGGCGAAGACGCGCTGGAGCAGGTTCCACCACTCGGTGCGCTGGGTCGCCCAGCCGCCGGTGACGTTGTAGTAGTCGCCCAGGTACGGCATGAAGACGGCGAAATCAGCGTTCTCAGCCTTCTCGGTGCCGGCATAAACGTCGCCGAAGGAGCTGCGGACCGGGAAGAAGCCGGTAGCATAGACGCTCTTCGGGCCCTGGGCCGCGTCGTCACACACGAACTTCACGAATTCCTTGGCAGCAGCAGCCTTCTCGTCGCTGCCGTTGTCAAACAGGCCGAAGCCCCAGATGCCGCCGCACAGCTCCGGCACGCCGTCGTCAGACGGGAAAGCCATCGGGAAGGACTCGACGCCCTCGGCGAGGGAAGCCTTGTTGGAGGCAGCCGCAGAAGCATTCCAGCAGAAGCTCATGGCAGCGGTGCCATTGCAGAACAGAGCGATTTCGTCGCCGGCAACGATGGCCGGGTCAGCAGTCAGCACGCCCTCGTTGACCAGATCCTGCAGCAGGGTGAGCGCCTTGATGTTCTCCTCGCTGTCCGCGGTGTAGGCGGTGTGGTCTTCGTTGGTGAACTTGCCGGAGTACAGGTTGTTGACGAGAGCACGGGTGCCCTGGTCGCCGCCCTGGCCGCCGCAGTAGACGATGCCGGTCACCGGGGTGGTGCCGTTCTCGGCCAGCGCACGCAGCGCATTGACAAAGCCCTCGGTGGTCCAGGTGCGGGTCTCCTCGTTGAGGTACTGCATCGCGCCGGCAGCCTCAAACGCGGTCTTATTGATGGTCATGCAGTGCGTGGTCATGCACAGCGGATACTCGTAGAACTTGCCGTCAGCGCTCTTGCAGGCAGCGACGACAGCCGCAGAGGTCGCGGTGATGTCGGCCAGCGCTTCGTCGGTCCACAGATCGGACAGGTCGAGCATCTTGCCGGCGGCGCCCCAGTTGGTCACCAGGCGCTCCGGACCTTCCATGATGATGTCCGGGGTGGTGCCGGCCTCGATCGCGGTGGTCACCTGATCGTCGCCGGAGGTGTAGTCGAGGTACTGAACGGTCACCTTGATCTCGGGATGAACCTTGTTGAACTCGGCGATGATGCCATCGACGGTCTCAGCATTGGTCCAGTTGCCGATCGGGTAGGTCCACAGGGTGATCTCGGTCTCAGCAGCGGCCAGAACCGGAATCATGAGAACCAGGCACAGCAGCAGTGCAAACAGTTTCTTCATGCGGAAAATCCTCCTTAAGATTTCTTGATCCGGACATATCGTCCTTGCTGAACTAAATGTACTACAAAGTCGCGTCGATGTCAATAGTTTGGGCGAAATTTTTTTGATAATTTCACCAATCAGGACAAAATATCTGCATTTCCTTTGCCATTTTCATTGACAGAGTCCTGTCATACCACTATAATATATGTACAAACATCCTACAATGATCGAGGTGAATGGATGAAAGCCATCAAGAAGGACGACAAGCTGTATATTCAGGCTTTCCGCGAGATCCGCGCCTATATCATCCGAAACGGCCTGCGCCCCGGCGATCTGCTGCCGACGGAGCACGATATGAGCGAAAAGCTCGGCGTGTCGCGCAATGTGCTGCGCGAGGCGATCAAGAGCATGGAGCTGATGGGTATGGTACAGGCCTGCCCGGGCCGCGGCACAGAGGTACGTGAGTTCAGTCTGGATTTCGTTTTCCAGAACGTTCTGTTTTTCAATGTCGGCGGCGAGGATAAATCCGTGCGCGAGATGTTCGGCATCCGCCGTATGCTGGAGCTGAGCTACATGCGCCAGGCATTCTATGCGCTTACCGAGGATGATATTGACGTGCTGCGCACGTGCGTGCGCCAGATGCACGAGAGCGGCGATGAAAACTACCTCGCCTTCACCAATGCCGACCGCAAGTTCCACATGGCGCTTTTCCGCGGGCTGAACAACAGCGTTCTCAATTCGCTGATGGAAGCCATCTGGGCAGTGGATACCGGATTTGAGCTGGAAAAGAAATCGCCCCATCTGGTCACCTCCATCTCCAGGCACGAGGCAATCATCAAATCGCTGGAGGAATACGACTATCGTGCCTTTGCCCGCGCAATGGAAATCCACTTCTCCTCCGGCAAATACCTCAAGCCGGATTCCTTTGAAGAGTATGATTCCTGACGGAAATCCCGTCTTTCACACTGTATCATTTCCTATTATAATGTTATTTCCGAGGAGGACGCATATCATGACGAAGCAGGAACTGTTTGATCTGATCAAGGGCACCATCGTCGTATCCTGCCAGGCCACGCCCGGCGAACCGCTGTATATGAAGGATCAGTCCATGATGTATCTGATGGCGCGCGCAGCGAAGCTCGCCGGCGCAAAGATGATCCGCACCAGTTCCGTGCGCGACATCGTGGAGATCAAGGAAGAAACCGGCCTGCCGGTCATCGGCCTGATCAAGCGCGAATACCCGGGCTATACCGGCCGCATCACCATGACCATGCGCGAGGTGGACGAGTGCATGGAAGCCATGGCTGACATCGTCTCCATCGACTGCACATTCAACGAGCGTGCCGACGGCCTCACCCCGCCGGAGTTCCTCAAGCAGGTCAAGGCGAAATATCCCAACATCATCATCATGGCTGACTGCGCCACGCTGGAGGAAGCCGTCGCCGCCTACGAGGCCGGCGCGGATCTGGTCGGTTCCACGATGAACGGCTATACCCCGCAGACGAAGCACTGCAAGGGCGAGCCGAACTATCAGCTGGTCAGGGACATGGTCGCGGCGCTCCCCTGCCCGGTCATCGCCGAAGGCCGCGTGCATACGCCCGAGCAGGCGCGCAAAATGCTGGAGATCGGCGCTTGGGCCGTGGTTGTCGGCGGTGCAATCACCCGTCCGCTGGAAATTGCCAACCGCTTCATGGCTGCCGTGAAGGATTTCGAAGCCTAAGCGGGCTGTGCCCGCGCCCACTTGCGCTTCGCGCAGGCTTAAACCCGTTTCGTTCGGGCAGAAAGCTCTCCGAAACTGCCTATACATCATGCAGGAGGCCTATTCGTGATTCTGAGCATCGACATCGGCGGCACCGCCGTCAAAATGGGTCTTGTCGACCGGGCAGGTACGATTCATGCCCGTCACGAGGCCAGCGTCTGCTATGACAACTATGAAACGCCGATCCTGACCACGGTCATCCGCGAGGCGAAGCATTTCCTCGGGCGCGAAAACACCCCGATCGAGGGCATCGGCGTATCCGCCACCGGTCAGGTGGATGACCGCGCCGGTGTGGTCATCGGTACCAACGGCAAGATTCCCCATTACGAAGGCTCCCAAATCAAGCATGAGCTGGAAGCCGAGTTCGGCGTGCCCGTTTTCGCACTCAATGACGCCAACGCCGCAGCGCTGGGCGAGTGCTTCGCCGGTCGCGCAAAGGGCGTGGACAATGTGCTCATGATCACCCTCGGCACAGGCGTGGGCGGCGGCATCGTGCTCGGCGGAAAAATCTTCGGCGGTACGCGCGGTATCGCGGGCGAGCTGGGGCATATCACGCTCTATGCAGACGGCGTTCCCTGCGCCTGCGGCAGCCGCGGCTGCTATGAGAGCTACGCCGCCACAACCGCGCTGGTACGCCTTGCCAAAGCGGCAACCGGCGAAACGGAGATGAACGGCAGAATCATCTTCTCCCGCGCGGCGCAGGGCGATGCGCAGATGCTCGCCATCCTCGAGCGCTGGATCGGGGATATCGCCGCAGGCGTCGTCGGCCTTGTGCACACGTTCAATCCGCAGATGGTGCTCATCGGCGGCGGCGTGAGCACACAGGAAACGCTGCTCATCGCGCCGCTTCGCGAGCGGATCATCAGGACCGTCATGCCCCGGTTTGCCGAGTGCCTGCAGGTGGAAGCCGCCACCCTGGGCAATGACGCCGGCATGATCGGCGCAGCCAAATTCTGTATGGACAACATGCGCTGATCCATCATTCTACACACACAAGCATGAATCAAGCACAAGCCGGATGCGGTATGCATGATTCCGATACCATTGCGGAAAGATCCTTCCGGGATTTTTTCGGTCACAGATCGGGATCACAGCTGCCGTTCCGGCTTATTTTCTATCTGTCAACGCCAATTGAGCGTGCCGAGACACAAATATCCTGTAAATCATCTCATAAATTATTGCAATTATGTTAATTATCTATACGATTGGTTGACGTTTAGTGTTCTTAAGCATATAATTTCCATGTAATATGTAGAATTGTACATTTATGCACTATACAGATCGGTTGTTATATTTCAGTTTACTTTTGAAACTATTTTCGGCGCTTTCACGCCGTTTCGCAGCCCCCGCGGCTATGCGATACCACGCTGACTCAATCCTTTCCGAAACACAGTCGGACAGGCGCGAATCTGAGGAGGATACCTGATGAAACGCTTCGAACAATATGCAATTCAGAAAATGGTGGCTTGGCTGCTTGCAGTCACGCTTGTTTTCGGTGCCGGCATTCTGCCCGCCGGTTCTCTGACGGCATACGCCGAAGGCGAAGACACCCAGACGGCTTCCGCAGAATCCGTCGTTGCGACGCCGACTGAAGCGCCGGTTATTCCTGCCTCCGTACCGGATCCGACCGCTGCGCCCACAGCTGCTCCGACCGCTGCGCCTACGGCCGCTCCGACCGCTGCGCCCACGGCTGCTCCGACCGCTGCGCCCACGGCTGCTCCGACTGCTGCGCCCACGGCTGCTCCGACCGCTGCGCCCACGGCTGCTCCGACTGCTGCGCCCACGGTTGCTCCGACCGCTGCGCCTACGGCTGCAACAGTTTCCGAGGTGACCACTGAGCCGACCAACGAGCCCACCGTTGAGCCCACCGTCGAACCGACCGTTGAGCCCACCATCGAGCCCACTGTTGAACCGACCGCCGAGCCGACCGCCGAGCCCACTGTTGAGCCCACTGTTGAGCCCACTGTTGAACCGACTGCCGAGCCGACCAACGAGCCCACTGTTGAGCCCACCGTTGAGCCGACCGTTGAGCCCACCGTCGAACCGACCGTTGAGCCCACCGTCGAACCCACTGTTGAACCGACCGCCGAGCCCACCATTGAGCCGACCGTCGAACCGACTGCCGAGCCGACCGTCGAACCGACTGCCGAGCCGGCTCCCGTTGAAGCGCTCACGCTCAATCTTTCCACCGGCAATTTCTACGCGACCGTCGATGTGGCCGCGATGCATTACCGTGCCGAAGTCACCGGCGGCGTCGCTCCGTACACCGTCACCTTCAGCGTGTCCCACAGGGGCAATCATGCTTTCTCCGACAGTGCTGTCATGACGGAAGCCGGCGTGTATACCTTCAGCTACATGCCCTCCCGCTCCGGCGATCACACCGTGACGGTCACCGTCACCGATGCCACCGGCAAAGTAAACGACGAGACCGCCGTCATGCCGGTCTCCTATATCGAGTACGAAAACGAAAAAACCTGGTCGCAGAGCGTGAGCGGCGCCCGCATCACGGGCGACTGGCGCGAGGATCTCGTTTCCGTCGCGCTCACGCAGCTCGGCGTTGAGGAGAGCGAGCGCAACTTCATCGTCGATGAAAACGGCCGCCACGGCTATACCCGCTACGGCGACTGGTACGGCGCCGATTACGGCGAGTGGTGCGCAACCTTCATCTCCTTCTGTCTGCGCTATGCGGGCATTTCCGACAGGCAGTTCCCGTACGAGGCAAGCGTACCTAATTATAAGGAAGAACTCCGCGCCATCGGCGTCTATGTCGACGATGAGGATAGCTATATCCCGGTCAAGGGCGATCTGATCTTCTTCAACTGGGAAGGCGACGCCAGACCCGAGCATATGGGCATCGTCACCGGCTGCAGCGACGGCCGCGTGCAGACCATCCAGGGCAACAGCGGCGACAAGGTTGCCGCGCATGATTACTCCCTCAGGGACAACTGCATCGTCGGCTATGGCTCCATGACCATGGCCATGGACCGCGCAGGCATTCTGGGCGACTTTGATCAGATCGACGTCACCCTGCCGCTGGTCCAGCCGGACGCCACGCCTGCACCCGATCAGATCGACGAGACGCTCGTTCTGATTCCGACTGAAAACAGCTTTAAGCGCTATACCGCCTACACCAATAAGCCGGCCGTCAACCTGCGCAGCAAGACCTCCGTCAACAGCAACGCGCTGGAGCAGCTCAAGCAGGGTACCGAGGTGACCGTTGTCGGCAGCGAAGAGAGCAACGGCGAAACCTGGCTGAAGGTTCTCGTCGGAGACGAGCAGGGCTACATCCGCGCGGATCTGCTCACCGCTCAGGCTGTCGAGCCGGAGATCACCGCAACGCCGGAAGTCACTGCGACCCCCGAAGTCACCGCGACCCCCGAAGTCACCGCGACCCCCGAAGTCACCGCAACGCCGGTTGTCACTGAAATTACGGAAGTGACTGAGACTCCGGTCGTCACCGCAACCCCGGTCGTTACTGCGACCCCGGCGCCCGTGTGCACCTGCGGCGCCGAGGCGGACGAGCAGGGCGAAACCGTGCACGCCGAGGACTGCGCCTGCTACGAAGAGCTGTCCTTTGTTCCGGTCGTCACCGCAACCCCGGAAGCGACCGCCGAGCCGGAAGTGACCGCAACCCCGGCTGCTGAAATCGAAGAGGATCTGCTCTTCTCTCTGAACAGCGCCGTCGAAGCGACCGCAACCCCGGCTGCTCCCGAAGCCGACGAAACCCCGGAAGCGACTGTCGCTCCTGCCGTGTGTACCTGCGAAGCCGCCGCCGATGATCTCGGCGTAATCACACACGCCGAAGGCTGCGCGCTGCTCGCCGTGGTCGAAGCGGCCGCAACCCCGGCTGCTCCCGAAGCCGACGAAACCCCGGAAGCGACTGCCGCTCCTGCCGTGTGTACCTGCGACGCCATCGCCGATGAAAACGGCGTGATCACACACGCCGAAGGCTGCGCGCTGCTCGCCGCGGTCGAAGCGACCGCAACCCCGGCTGCTCCTGAAGCCGACGAAACCCCGGAAGCGACTGCCGCTCCTGCCGTGTGTACCTGCGAAGCCATCGCCGATGAAAACGGCGTGATCACCCACGCCGAGGACTGCGCGCTGCTCGCCGCGGTCGAAGCAACCGCAACCCCGGCTGCTCCTGAAGCTGCCGAAGCGCCCGAAGAGGACCTTCTGTGCGCGTGCGGCCTGCCGCATGATCACGAAAGCGATTGTCTGATTCAGGAAGAATCCGACAGCTTCGAAGGCGCCATTGGCGAAACCGCCGAGTTCACCGTCAAGGGACTGCCCGGCGCTGTGTATCAGTGGCAGCGCAAGCCCATCGGCGCAGACGACGACGCATGGGAGAATATCACCAGCGAGCAGATCGCATCCGGCTTTGACACGCCGACGCTTCGCGTGCTCGTCACCGAAGACAGCGCCAACTATGTCTATCGCTGCTGCGTGAGCATCGAGCTGCCCGTTGAGCAGGAGGAGACGGAGGAATCCCTCATCGTCTCCCTGCTGGATCTGCTGGTTCCGGCGGCCTGCGCGGAAACGACGAAGGTCTATACCAGCGTATCCGATGAATTCGGCATCACTGCCACAAGCTCTGATACCAAGGCCAGCGTGACCGGCCTCGCTGACGGCGATATCATTCAGATCACGAATGCGTCCTATCAGATCAACAGCGGCACGCCGGTCGAATTTTCCAGCGCCGACAGCCGTGTGCTCGGCGGCTCCAACGACAGCGCAATTTTCATCGTCTTTGGCAATGCCAGCAGCACGTCCGGCGTTCAGGCTCATCTTGACGCCATCTCTGCTCCGGCATCCCAGACAAGCGTTTACAAGAATACTGCCGCAGAGCTGACCATCCAGACCGAAAGCACGCTGGGCGCCATCACGCTTGGAGACGGCTCCACTCTGGTTCTCAATCTGCAGGCTCCGCTGACTGCCGGTGCGGTCACGGTGCCCTCCGGCACTGTGCTGCGCGTGCAGACCAACGGTTTTGCTTTCAGCGCAGCCTCCATCTCCGGCGAGGGCAGCGTGGAGATCACCGGCAGCGGCACAGCAACCGTGTCGGGCGATATCGCCGCGGGCAGCATCGCCATCACCGGCGCGACCGCTGCAGCCGGAAACATTCAGGCCGGCAGCACGCTGACCATCGGCGGCGGCGCGAAGGTGTCCACCATCAGCGGCACGGGCGTCATCGCCTCCGAAGACAGCATCACGGCAGAAAATGCAGCCGTGAGCAATGCCTCCCTCTTCGGCGTGAATGCCGCCTCCGGCGAGCATGTCATGACGCTGGGAAGCGGGGTTGATCTGTCGGGCATCACCCATGTCGGCGTCTCGCCGGATTCCAATGCCGTCGTTACCCTTGATGACGCCGGCAATGCCAGCCGTGCCAACGTGCTTTACGTGCGCGACTATGCGATCACCTTTATGTCCGACGGCAGTCCGGTGACTGCCATCCCCGTGCCCGGCAGCGATGAGATGCTCCAGCTGCCCACCGCGTACCGCGCAAAGAGCGACCTGCTCAATGCGCACACCGTTCTGGGCATGCACACCGGCGGCGCTTATGAAGAGGAAGAAATCGACCTGACCGGTTTCCTCGTCAGCAAGCAGTACTACGACTTCAAGGGCTGGACATTCTCCAGCGTGGAGGGAGACGCTGTGCACAGCTTTGAGCAGAGCAGCGAGCCCTTCACCGGCAAGATTGGCGATCAGACGCTGACCGCCGTGTTCGCGCCGCAGAAGATCATGCTGACCATCATGCTCAACAACGGCGACGAGACCGTCTACCTGACGATGGGCGATGAGAGCAACGACCAGAGCCCGCTGTACGTGGATGAATCCGTCTCCCTTTACGGCGGCGAATTCGTCTCCCCGTTCATCTTCGGCAAGGACTTCAACGGCTTCACCGAGCGCCTTGAACCGGAGGACGGCGACGTGCATTACGGCCTCTCCGGCACGCCCGATTACACGGTAACCGTCGGCACGGAGCGCACGGACGCAAGCGGCTATCACACCCGCACGCTCTATGCGCAGTGGGCTCCGGTCGAACTGGCCGTCAAGTTCAAGGTGCTGGATCTGGCGGCCGATATGACCGAGATCAGCTTTGACGGCGGCGCTACCTATAAGAAGATCGCCGAAATGGCCGATCCGTCCAAGGGCATCATCTGGGACAGCGCCAACTCGGAGCTGACCCTCGGCGTCACCACCTACGGCCAGACGCTGGGCAGCTTCCTGACCGGCGTTGACGCAGGCTGGACGTCTCTCCCGCTCCTCAGGGATGCGACGACCACCTCGATCCCGCTGCAGTTCAGCCGCTGGGCCTCCATCTACGATTCCTTCGTCGAGGTCACGACCGACAAGCAGATCATTGAAGGCGAAGGCGAGCTCCTGCGCGTCAACAATCGCGATGCGGAAAACCAGGCCAAGATGGCTTCCACCGGCCTGACGCTGTATTCCACGTGGACCAACGCCCTCTACACGCTGACCACCGATACGCATGCCAGCTGGAAGATCTTCGTCAACGGCGTTGAAACCACGCCCAAGGACGGCAAGATCACTGTCAGCGGCGGCGACTACATCACCTATCAGCGCTCCGCCAGCGACAATAACACGACCATGGCCTATTGGACGCTCACCTGCGCTGTGCCGGAAGCCAACAGCGGCAGCCAGACCATCTATCCCATCGAGGGTCCGCGCGTGATTGACGGCGTGTATACCACGTCCGATCCCTCTCCGTACCACTACACCTTCCAGATGCCCTTCAGCGATGTGACGGCGAAGTACGAAGGCGCCGCCAAGAGGTGGGATACAGCCCTTGGCGATTACCACTTCACCGACGTGACCCTCAACGGTCAGACGTCCTTCGGCTTCTATATCAATACGATCTACATGCAGGATCACAAACAGATCCACCGCTGGCCGACCAACACGGTCAACTTCTACAGCTCTGAAGAGACTGCCCACCAGATCAAGGTGGACCGCTCGATGAACCTGTATCTGGATGCTGTGAAGCTTTCTGCGCGTGTGGGCGCTGCCGATGCGCTGAACATGGCGAACTACGGCTACACCATTCCGTCCTCGGCGCAGTACGGCCGCAGCCATGGCAACATCATCTTTGACAACTATACAGGCAACACAAACGGACAGACGCTGTATCTGTATCTGACGGACACAAACCGCATCTACCTTATCCAAACGTCAGCTTACGACACATCAGTCAATGATACCGCCGTTACCAAAAGCACGCTGAATGTCCGCAACGGCAAGCTGCAGATGTCCTCCATGGTCTGGAAGGGTACAATCAATTTCAAGAATGTCGATCTCAGCGACATCGAGAATGCTGCAGGCGAGATGATCGTCTTTGCCAACTCCACCAATCTGACCTTTGAGGGCAAAAGCGGCAAGATCAACACCAGCCGCTCTATCTACCAGCGCAGCGGCGTCTCTCATCCGATTACCGGCAGCTACGGCAACGGTAACTCTTCCTATTATACCGACCTCGCCGAGCTGAACGTCGGCGGCCGGATATTCGGCGCCTTCGTAAAGATCACCAATATCGATGATGTCCGCATCAGCGAAGTGATCACCGGCTATCACTCCCAGATCAACAACTGTGAGAACTTCAAAACCGGCCGCATTCAGATGACGTCCAGCGCGAACTTCGGCTACTCGGCTGCATGGAATCAGGCCTTCATCAAGGACTCCGACGTCACCATCGATCCGGACATGCTGTGTACGGAAGGCGCGCCCTCCGGCTACGGCGGACCGCGTATCCTTGTCGAGAACGGCACGCTGACCGCGCCGCAGATGTGGGTCAACGGCAGCCTGTCCCTGCGGGACAACGCCGTCGTCACCATCACAGGCGATCTCAAGCCGCCTGTATTTGCAAGCGGCAAAACCGGCACGCTCTACAACGGCGATACGGCGCTGAACCGCTTCTACATCGACGTCACCGGCGGCTCCAAGCTGAAGCTCGGCGGCATCAATGGCGGCAGCGCATTCGGCATCGATAATTCGGATGCGCACGTAAGCGTATACGGCGAGGACAGCTCCATTGAGATCGGCAGCAGCGTCCATCTGCGCAACGACGTGACGGTATCTCAGGGTGCGACGATGACCGTCCACGGCGATCTGACCGTGGAGCGCGATCTGTACGTCGGCACGCAGACGATCTTTACGACGGAAAACAGCAGCAATAGCGCGCGCACCACGTCGACCACCGTCGCCAATACGGCAGGCACACTGACCGCCGACAACATCTATCACGTTGGCAGCGGCACGGTGCTCGCCGAGGATGACTGGCCGCGCTACAGGCGCATGGGCTTCTCCGGGCTGAGCACGGTGACCGTGGCTGAAAACGGCGTGATCGGATCGAAGACCGACGCCGACCGCACAGACGTCATCTATCCGCGCAGCGCAGCCGGTCAGGCGCTCGATCTCAACGACGCCTCCGTCAAGCGCGATATCCTCGTGCGCTATGAGATGCCTGACGGCTATTCGACGACCAACACCACCAATATCCGTCTGATCGACGACGTCTCTCAGGACAGCGTTACGCTCTCTGCGCCCATCTTTGACACAGAAAGCGGTGCGCCGAATCTGAATCTGAACGCGAACAGCTGGTATCTGGTTCGCGAGAATCTCAGCGACATGCCGCTGAGCGGATGGACGCTTTCGTCCACGGCCTTCGTTGATCGTACGGACAGCACCGAGACTGTACCTTACGGCGAAACAGCTCCCGTGCAGCGTGCCGTCATCGTCGCCAAGCCGACGGATTCCATGATCAGCGCGAAGTTCGATCCCGAGGCAAACGCCAAGGTTGAATACCTTGACGAGAATGACAACACGTGGAAGCCCGCCACAGAATCCGACGGCTACCTGAAGGTACCCTATGGCTCTCAGGTCCGCGTCACCGCCAATCCGGACTACGTCGATCATGTCGTCGCGATGACGATCATGGACGTCGGCAACTTCTCTAACTACGAGAACATGGAACCCGAGCAGGCTGCCGGCGGCGGCTGCGAGTATACCTTCTATGCCAAGGCCGCGAACATCACGCTGCATGTGGAGAAGGAGATCGAGCTGTATCTGGATCGATCCAACATCATCACCGGCAGCGAGAGTGACAAGGACGGCTTCTGGCTGAGCGAGAAGAAACCCACATTCTTCAACTATGCGGGCGACTTCCTGATCACCCAGCGCGATCCCAATGCCAAAAGTGCCTATACCTTGACAATTGAAGACAATAATGACGACGGTCCGAAGGTGACCATGACCGGTATCGACGTTGTCACGGATGCCAGCATGAATACTGCCGTATTTGATAACGGCGGCGAAATCAACCTCAGGGGCGAAAACTCCATCCGCAACATCGTGACAAGGGGCAATTCCCTGTCGATCGTCGGCGCCGAGGATGCGGTCACCACCATCAAACTCAATACGCTGTTCGGTCAGAACTATAACACGATCTTCGGCAGCACCGCCACCACCACCGGCACGCTGTCCATCACCGGCGGCAAGATTATTACCGATACCGTTCGCAGGTATGGCAATAGTAGCGCTTATATGTTCCGCATGCCGGGCGGTAATATCACGATGACCGACGTGGAGATGGAATCCAATGCAGCCGGCGGCGGTTATTACCTGTTCTACACCACAAATACGATCCTGCTTGACGGATGCAAGTTTACTCTTGAGGATACGCCGACGTCGAATGCCTTCTACGGCAACACGCTCAAGCTGGTCAACGGCTCGGATATGTATTTCAAGACGGTCTCAACCGACGTCTCCATGCCGGAATACAGCTGGGTGTTTTCGATCTACAACCTCGAGCTGGATAACAGCACCATCACGGCGGTTGACGGCGAGAGCGAAACGCTGAAAACGGCAGCTTCCGGCTTCAGAACCGCGCTCAATATCAGGCTGACCAACGGTGCAAATCTCTATGCCGGCCATCCGCTCTTCGTCAACTCGGTCAACGTGGACAGCGGCAGCACGCTGCATGTCAAGGATGAGGACCGCGGCTATGTGCTGGCAGCCAAGCAGATCACGACCTCGGGCGACATCGAAGCCGGATGGGTGATTGTCAGTAACTTCGGTACTGCTCCCCTCTCCTACGCGGTCGACTTTGCTGATCAGAATCTCTACACCGGCGGCACGCTGACCGTCAACGGCGGCAGCGTCAAGGCCATCGGCGGCGAGCTCAAGTATTACAATCAGACGGTGGATACCCGCAGCGTGACCGCAGGCGCAATCGGCGGCAACGGCGCAGCCGTTACCATCAACGGCGGTACGGTCGACGCGGCGCTGATCGGCGACCCGGGCTATGCCGTGGGCAATGCCCATCCATACGGCATCTTCCGCGATGTTGAACCGACCCCGGCCACCAGCGTCACCATCACCGGCGGCAACGTCAATACGACCGGCGCGCTCTCTGCAGAGCTGGGCACTGTGACCATCTCCGGCGGTTCCACGAAGGTCGGCAGCATCGTCGCCGACGGCGGCGCCGTCACCATCACCGGCGCAAACAAGGGCGTCAACGCACCCAAATTCCCGGATGATGATACGGTTTCTGTCGGCGTGTATGCCACCCAGTCCATCAAAGCGGCTGATCTGAGCATCACCGGCGGCGCCGTCGTCGCCACACCGCAGGCCTTCACCAATGCCAGCGGCGAGGGCAGCATGACGGTCACCTCCAAGGAGCAGGGCACCATGCTCTATACCAATAACTACGGCTCCAACGGCACGCTCAGCAGTACCATCAAGCTGGACATCGATCCCGAATGCATCAGCGGCGTGGGCAACAGCCCGGTCAACTACACGCTCTCCACGATTCCCGACGAGGTCAACCCGGACAATGCGGTAAACAATTCGTCCAACCCGCCGAGCTTTGTGGTTCTCACCGAAACCTTTGACCTGACCAACGAGGAGCACTACGCCAAGCTCTATCCGGCCAGCTATCCCGGCTGGAACTTTGCAGGCTGGTTTGCAGACCCCGCGCTGACGCAGGAGCTCAAGCGCTCTGCCGACAACACAAGCTGGATGATCCCCAGAAACAACGCCAACGAGGTTGAGGTATACGCAGGCTGGACGCGCAAGCTGGTCGGCTTTGACCTGTATGCTTCCGACGCCGAAGACGCCGCGAAGCTCAACGACGAACCGATCTACATCCCGTATGAAGCCAATCTGCTCGGCACCGGCGGCATCGTGCAGACGGATTATATCCGCGGCGATGAAACGGTTGCCACGCTGTCCTTCGAGCCTGCGGTTGCCTCTCTGGCAGGCGCAGCCGTCGTATCGAATACCCAGACGCTCACGCTCCCGATTGTCAGCTACTACGAGGAGAACGGCAGCAAGCCGCTGCGCCTCAATGCCAGCTGGACGAAGAGAAGCAACTACGTCTACATGTATCTGATGCGGCCGGACGCTGTGCGACCGAAGGGCGCGCGCTTTGGCGAAGGATATACCGCCTCGGCCAATACCAACGGCTATGTACGCGCGTTTATCCAGTTCCAGCAGAAGCTCTCCAGCGGTACCTATGACAGCATCGAAGGTCTGCCCGTCGCTCAGGCGCCCGGCTATACCTTCAACGGCTGGCATGCACAGCCTGAAGACGCCGTTATTGACAGCAACACCATCTTTGATGCCGAATCTCCGGTAGAATATTACGCCAAGTGGACGCCCAACACCTATCCGATCCGCTTCAATGCAGGCGACGACGGCATGATCACGCTTGCCAATGAAATCCCTGACGCGAATGCGGCGAAGACGGTGGACGGCTCCGTGGTCTACGATGAGATCATCGCATCCACGTGGATTGCCAACGGCGAATCCGCTGAAAACGGCTCCCTGCCGTACGCGTGGAAGCCCGGTTACGTCTTTGACGGCTGGTACGACAGCGCAGGCAAGAAGCTCACCGCCGAAACCGTGATGAATTACATCCCGGCGGACGGCGAGTCCGTCGAATTCACGGCGAAGTACAGAGAGGCGAAGGTCACGTTCGATCTGGACGGCGGCGTGTGGAAGAACGAGCCGGACAGCAGCTTCTTCTCGCCTGAAGACGCGCTGCCGGGCGTGACCCGCGAGGGCAGCGACGGCGCGTACACCTACACCATCTACACCGCAGATCCCGACGCGCCCAACGATTACCGTCACACGCTCATGAAGAAGGGCTACACCTTCGGCGGCTGGTACGATGATCAGAACACCCTGTGGATGAACGGCCCGATGTACAACGACCTGAGCGTCACGGCCAAGTGGACGCCCAATACGTACACGCTCGAGCTGTATTCGCTCAAGGACGCAGCCACCGGCAAAAAAACCGGCTGGAATTATGAATGGCTGGCGGAATCCACGCTCAATGGCGACGTTATCACCATCGGGAACGTCACCGTCGGGCAGCCGATCCCCGAAGCCAACTGGCCGGGCCGCGAAAGCTGGCAGATCACCTATAGCAATGGTGAACGCCTGCTGCTGGGCCTGACGTTTGCGGCGATGAACCCCAACGTCGGCGATAACTCCGATTACCCCGGTGACATCCTCAAGCTGACCAACGCCGGCCTCGTCTTCAACAGCGAGGATACCTTCTTCCTGCCGGAGAAGGTTCCCCAGATCAAGAATTACCCGGAGGTTCCGGATTATCCGGACGGCGAGACGATCAGGCTCTACGCGCTCTATCGCGAAATCTCCCTCGTCTTTGTGGAGTACCTCAAGACCGACACGGAGATCATCGAGAATGTGCTGGCGGTCTGCGACTGGAATTCGTACATCGAGCCGCCTTCCGCGCCGGATCACAATGGCTACAAGCTGATCAACTGGCGCGTGAACGGCCCCGACGCGACGGACATCTATACCAATGAGGATGATCTCAGCACCGCAGGCGATGAAAGCTACGATGCGCGCAAGGGTGACTTCAAGATACAGGCAGCAGAACGGGGCGTTTACGACATCATGGTCTATACCGCGTATCGACCGCAGATGGATCTCTATATGAGCGTAACCGCCACCGCCGGTCTGGAGGCCAACGCCAGCGGCAGACTGCACAAGTCCGCTCCGCTCCCGGTCAGCTTCGTTCAGAATCCGTTCCAGTACAGGGTGGATCTCTCTGATCTCTCTCCTTCCGATGATCTCTCTCTGGTGCTGCCCGGCGATCTGGATCCGCATGCTGACAGCGATACGGCCAACAGCACGTTTGCTCTGAGCATGATGCTCACCAACAGCACGGGCAATTCCCGTACGATTGATCTGCTCTTCAGCAGCGACGACAATTTCACGGCAGTCAATGACTTCCGCATCGGCGCTGGCACCGAGATCACCATGTCCCTGCAGAATACCAACGCGCTCTCTGCTGACACCAACTATATCGCAGAAGTCACCATCATCTGGGGCGACGAAGACGGTCAGAAGCTGACGATTCCTGTGACCATCAACGTCGTTCCGGCAAAGTACAACGTGACCTTTGACGCCAACCTGCCGGATGACCGCGGCGAGCTGACCGTGGAGCCCGAGGACAGCTGGTATGACGGCGGCACGCTCAGGACCATCACCACCGCGCAGACGCTCGGCAGCAAATACATCCTGCCCGACGCCTCCATCGCCGGATATACGTTCCTGGGCTGGAGCACCGAGCAGAAGCCTGCCGATACGGCCGATCTGATCACCAGCGGCGATCTGATGGATCTGTACGATGAGGGCAAGCTCCTCGCAGGCACGCTCTACGCGCAGCGGGAGCCCAAGAAGCACAATCTCAGCGCGGACAGCAATACGCTGACCCGCTGGGATATCACACACACCGACGTCTTCACGGCGGAGGGCAGCGCGCCTGCTGCCGGCACAGCGCTCACCAGCGCGGGTGCAGAGGTTGCATGGCGCGGCACGGTCACCGCAAAGCTGAATGCAAATACCGCAAAGCGGGACAGCTGGCCCGAATTCGTGACGGACAGCGCCGAGCCCGCGTGGTCTCTGCTCAATGCTTATCAGAGCGGCTCCGACCTGTGGTTCTCCATGCCCGATGCGGATCGCAGCCTCGTGTACAGCCGCACAAAGACGCTGGATCTGACCGATGGCTCCATCGTCATCGATGAGAACGGCTACACGCAAAACGGCGAGAGCTATACTTGGCGCGGCGACTACGTGATCATGCAGAGCAGCCCCGACGTCCCAACCGAAAACACGCTGACCATCAACGGCCTGCAGGCCAACGATCCGGACGATGCCGACGACGACGCGACCATCACGCTGAACAAGCTGAACATCAGCGCCAATGATTCCATCATCATCGGCGGCGATGTGAAGGTTCACATGACGGACGTCGTGACCGCCAGTCACATCCCCGTGAGCAGCGGCAGTTCGGTTGAATTCATCGGCAGCGGCGACGCCGCATTCTCCCTGACGCTCAAGGAAAACACCGGTCACGGTATCGGCGGAGAAGGCGCAAACGTCTCGCTCAGCGGCGTGGATGTTGATGCCAGCGTCGGCTCGTCCGCAATGGGCACGTATGACAAGGCAATCATCTGCGGCAGCACCGTGAACCTGAACGACGTCACCGTCACCACCACAGGCGCGCATACCCAGAGCGCGAATACCGTCAAGGGCGCAAACGTGACCATCACCGGTTCGACGCTCGAAAACATCGGCTATTCGCTGAAGGCGACCGAAAGCCTGACGATCGATAACGCCTCTGTCAGCACCGGCGAGGCGAATCCGGCATTCCTCGACGCCCCCGCAATCCATGTGAAGAACGAGAGCGACGTGAACCTGCCCAAGAGCAATTACAGCGGTACCCTCTACATCCACGATGCGCCTTCCATCGTCCATACGAGCGACGGACGCGTCATCGAGATGAACAACGGCAATCTGAGCATCACCGCCGACGGCTACACGCAGGCAGACAGCTCCTTTGCCGAGGCACTGGACGAGTTCGTGTTCATCGATGCATTTGACACGTATACCGGCGCTTCCGCCGTGACGGTCAGCAGCGATGTGAACGCAACGCTCAACTCGGATACGGTCAGGGTTTCCGGCGTCACATTCGGCTCTGAATCCACCCCGGTATCGCTGACGATCGACGGCAACGAGAATACGCTCAGCGTAACCGCAGCCGACGGCAATGTCTCCGGCAGCGTCTCCGGCGTCGGCACGCTGACGCTTGAAGATGTAACCGTCACCGGCGCAAAGGCCGTGGGCAGCACAAACGGCAGCGTGACCATCAAGGGCGACGTCAGCGTGAGCGCTGAAACCGTCGGCGCGCTCGGCGTAATCGAGGAAACGTTCACCACAGTCACCTTTGATACCGACGCAGAACTGACCGTCACCGGCACGCTTGTGCGCGACTGGTACGATCTGGAATACCGCGATCTGCCGGACATCTACGAGCACGAGAACCCGTCGGTGCTGCGCACCACGGAGGAGAACATGAACGGCAGCGCAAGCGCCGAAATGCCCGATTACACGGTGCTCGACGCCAAGCTGAAGGCAGACGGTACGGTCGGATTCTTCAAGTACTGGTATCTCAAGCACTACAACGAGGCCACGCAGACGATCGAGGAAATCAACCTTGCGGCGAAGGACCCCGACGCTGAAGCGCCCAAGTACGATCAGCTGACCCATGCGCTGGCCACGGCGTATCACACCACGACCGGCGACAACGGCGAAACGCTGAGCAGGCCGAAGATCATCCTGTATGCGGAGGCGGCGTTCGAGATCTTCTACGAGACGACGCTCTACGCTGTGGATGATCCTGCGAGGCTGACGGGCCTCACCGGCGATCCCGCGCCTGCGCAGACGCGCATCATCGATCTGGTTGCGGACTTTGATCTGGATCTGGCACAGCTGGGCGGCAAGACGTTCACGCTCACGTCCCAGCTCTATGAGCCGACGACCGGATTCCGGATCGAAAACGCCGAGGTTGTCGATACCCTCAAGACCGGCGCGGGCAGCGACTATGCCAACACCGTCTTCGGCATCGGCGTCAAGGTCAACGACAGCCAGGAGTCTCCCGCGGATGAGATTCCCGTGTACTGGAACGAAAGCAGCCAGCCTGCCATCACGTTCCCGGCGGAGCTCTCCGAGGGCAAGCTGACGCTGACGCTGCACAACGCCAACGCGATCACCATGACCGACACGACGGCCCCGTTTGTGGTCTGTCAGGATCTGACGAGCCCATACGGCGACCAGATCCACCTGCGCATCAGCATCAAGCGCGTGGCCAGCCAGATCAAGGTTGCCGTTCCGCTGGTGCTGCTGATGAGGACCAACATCGAAGGCGGCTCTGTGACGCTCAAGGATGACGAGGGCAACAATCTGACCAATTACTCGATCGACAACCAGTCGGCGATGCCCATCCAGCTGGATACGGCAACGATCACCCACAATGCGACCGCCACCAGCGGCCCGATGACCATGGCGTCGTCCGCAGCCGGGCTGAACAACGACTACAACAAGTACTACGTAGAGTTTGATCCCGATTTCGCCGGCACGCAGATGACGGCCGACGGCACCGAGGGCCAAACCTACAACCCCGTCAAATTTATCGGAACCAGTGCGCTGACCTTTGTGACGCACGACGAGGATACCGCAAATGCCGCCGAAAAGGGTGTGCAGCTTGCCAAGCTCAAGTACACATTCTCCATTCCGGCGACAACCCCGGCGGATACCCCTGAAACACCCTGATGATCTGAACGACCACTGATCACAAGCAACGCGTCACTCAAGGAGGTCTGATGCCATTGGAAAATAAACCCAGACGCAGAGCGCCGGCTGCGGCGTCTGTAACTCAGGAGCCTGCCATGCAGGCCCCTCAGGCGCAGGAATCGCAGGCTGCTCCGCAGAGGCGCAGGCGTATGCCGAGCGAGCCGCAGGCCGTCCAGCCGCCCGTCACAGGCAGGCAGGACGCGCCTCAGGCTGCGCCGCGGCAAGCGCCACTGCCCGCGCCGGAGCAACCCCCGCCCCCGCCGCCCCGGCAGAAAAAGCCCGCAAAGAAAAAGAAGAAAAAGAAAAACAAAACCATCTGGCTGATTCTGATCATCATCATTCTGCTGCTGCTGCTCGCCGCGCTTGGCGTGGTCGTGTACAAGGTCAATCAACAGCGTGAATTTGAGCGCTATGTGTTTGACACCGAAGCCATCGAGGGCCGCATCCAGACGATGACAGAAGAGGAAATTCAGGAAGAGCTCAACCGCGTGGTGGATGAAGGGATGTTCAACATCTCCATCGCCAGCTCCATTGTCTTCGATCCGAAGACGAAGCAGGGTCAGGCGCGCATCGAAAACATCGCCGCCAACCACTACCACATGCAGGTGGACATCTTCCTGAACGACACTCAGGAGCTGATCTATTCCAGCAAGCTGCTCCGGCCCGGATACTCTCTGGAGTACATCGAGCTGGACAAGCAGCTTGCGCCCGGCGAATACGAAGCGACCGCCGTCTTCTCTGCGATCACGCAGCAGGAGCTGCAGCTCTTCGGACAGGCCGGCGCCGAGATCAGGCTCTATATCATGGACGAGAACGGACGTCTGCCCACGCCGACGCCCGCTCCCCAGTCCACCGCCGCGCCGTAAGGCGTGCTGACCCCCGTTCCACCCGCAGCGCAATCTGCGGATGAGATATGACCTCTGTCACTTTTTACCCTTCGACCATAAACCAAAAGGAGATTGAACGACCATGAAAAAGTTCCTCTCTCTGCTGCTGGCGGCCATGATGCTGCTCAGCTGCACCACCGCGTTCGCTGCGAGCGACACCGTCCAGAACACGACCCACGGTGACTGGGATAACACCACGGCGGATATCGACGCCTATGACAGCGTGACCTATTCCGATACCACCGATTACGACACCACCGCCGAGCTCGGCACCGAGCTCTGGATGCAGGTTACCGCCGACGGTCAGATTGACGTCACCGTTCCGCTGGTTCTCGTGTTCCAGACCAACATCGACGGCGGCACCGCGAACACCGCTGAGGACTACAGAATCTCCAACAACAACAACGCCGAAGTCGTCGTGACGAAGGTCGAATTCGACAAGACCGTTCGCGGCGGTACCGACAAGAAGCCGATGGAAATGGTCGCCTATGCCGACGGCAAGACCCTGACTGAAAATCAGTACATGGTCCAGCTGGATGTTGTTACCGACACCACCAATGGCGCAGAGCTGGTCAACGGCAACACGCTGAATGGTGATTATGTTGAAAACACCAACATGACCGTTGTTGACTATGCAGGCGCCTCCTCCACCGGAACCAACGGCGGCAAGTACGATATGCTCGCGACTTCTTATGCGAAGCCGGCCAAGGAAGGCGGCCTGTTCAAGCTGAACAAGACTGCTAACGGCACCACCAAGACCGACACCTACCTCGATGTGACGATGGGCACCGGCCGTCTGTCCTTTGTGACCGCTACCACGTACGACGATGAAGACAACGAAGTGCTTGATAACACCAAGGGCGTTCACCTGCTGACTGCCACCTACACCGTTGCTATCGACACCAGCAAGCAGTATGGCGATGTGATCGAGGGCGCGAATGGTTCCACCATTCTCAGGTCTGCCGAAAACGAGATCATTGTTAATGTCACCGGCAATGGTTCCGGCACTGTTACTACCAAAGCCAACAGCTATATCGGCGACAATCTGGATTACAACTCCTATGATGAGCCGGCTAACAACGGCGGCAACCCGTAATCCCAACTTCCCCGGGAGGGCGGCCATCCGCCCTCCCTTCCCCTGAGGGAGAAGCGCAACTCACCACTGAAAGGAACTGAAACACATGTCCGCACGCAGACGCCCGCAAAAAAAGGACAACACCAAAAAGCTGGTTGCCCTCATCGTCATTCTCATTCTGCTGTTCATGCTGCTGCTGGGCGGCGTGCTCGTCTATTTTCTCGTGATCCAGCCCGCACAGGGCAAGCAGGTCCGCGGCGGCCAGCGTGAATCCGAAGCGCTCAAGGGCTCGCTGAATATGATGACCGAAGAAGAGATTCAGGAGGCCCTCAATAACATCGTCGAGGAGGGCATGTTCCGCATCTCCATCGCCAGCAATATCATCGCCATCGAGGATGGCCCCGCGCAGGTGCGCATCGAAAACAACATTCAGAACCGATATATCATGCAGGTAAGCATCTATCTGGATGAAACTGGAGACGAAATCTACAGCACGGATCTGATCGATCCCGGCTACTATATACAGGAAACCAAGTTTGACAAGCATCTGGACCCCGGCGAATACGCGGCCACCGCGATCTTCACCGCCTTCTATCCGGATACCGAGGATATCGTCGGCACGGTCGGCGCAAATGTGAAGATCCATGTCTTCGCCACGGAGCCGACCCCAACGCCCACCGCCACGCCCACGCCGGAGCCGCCCCCGTCTCCGACGCCCGCGCCGTGAGCGCGCAGGAGCTGCCTGCCGGCAATCCGGCAGAGGAGCCGCTCGATGAGCTCACCCCCGAGCAGGAGGCCGCGCGCCTGAAGCGCCGCAAGCGGCTTTTGACCCTGCTGGCGCTCTTTCTGCTGCTGGATGTGTTCATCGCAGGCGTGCTGGTCGCGCGCATACGCGCCGACAGGCTGGAGCATGCCGCCGTGCGCGACGCGCAGGCGCAGAAAATCGGCGTCACGCAGGAGATGACCGAGGAGGAACGCGAGGAAATGCTCGCCATCGCCCTCGGCGAGGCGCATAGTCTCATCGCGCTGAACAGCGAGCCCGCCGTGAGCGACGGACGCATTGCGCTCAATCTGGTCAATCACAAGAGCAATCACTGCGCGGTTGCCGTGCAGCTGATCCGCATCGATACAAACGAAACGCTGCTGGAAACCGATCTGGTTGAGCCGGGCTGGTATCTGGAATATGCAAAGCTGGATGTGCAGCTTGAGCCGGGCGAATACGAATGTCTGGCGCGCTGCCTGTTCTATACCATGGATGACAATGCCTATCTGGGCCGCACGGCGCGTCAGCTGCTGCTCAAGGTTCCATGACGAAGTCATCCGCAATCGATAGGGTTTGGAGGAATCAAGATGAAAAAATGGATTGCCCTGCTGATTCTGGCAGTGCTCATGCTGTGCTGCTGCGGCGCGTATGCCGAGGATGACAGCATCCGCCATCTGGTTACGGGCGACAGATCCTGGTTTGATGTTTCCGAAGAACTGGATCGTGCACAGGGACACAGCGAACTGATCGACCCGACGATCGGCACGGAGCTTTATCTCTTCGTCGATCCGGACACGGCCAGCTATGTCACCTTCTACGTCACCGACGAGCAGGGCAGGCCCATCCCCGGCGCGCAGATCTACATCAGCTATGGCGGCGTGGAAGAGCTTTTCGGCGTCACCGATGAAAACGGCAGGCTGAGCACCTATCTCTTCCGCGACACGGAATACGGCTACCGTGTCACCAAGAGCGGCTATGAACCCGCCACCGGCACGTTCGTGGCAACAAATGAAACCAAGTTCATCCACGTCGTGCTGCGCAGGCTCTACGACCTGACCATCTACGTCGTGGACAACGGCGTGCCCCAGCCGGGCGTCACCGTCATCATCGACGGCAGAACCTATAAAACCGACGACGAGGGCAAGGTCACCGTGCGCAAGCCCAACGGCGAATACAACGTCATCGTCATCGCGCCCGACGGACGGCGCATCCCGGTGCAGGCGATCGTCAGCGGCGATACAACCATCGTCGTGGATATCGGTCTGGACGATGCGCTCGTGGACGGCGGCAGATATTCCGACCGCTTCCTCGTCTACAACAAATTCTATAACCCCGAGGATTACGAGCTGACCTATTATTCCTTCCGCGCGGAGGATCTCACGCAGCTCGAGGGCGAAACCGACGAGGCATTCGCCCTGCGCACGGCGCGCTATCTGGAAAAGCACCCCAATACCATCCTCATCGAGGCCCAGCCCGAGCGCAGGCAGAATAAGGACGGCACCGATACCGACAAATACAATGCCGACGGCACGCCGCTCTACGCCCAGCGCAGCCTGATGCCCACGGGCTATCTGCTCAAGATCTGGGAGGAGATGGGCTATACCGATCTGGTATTCACCAACGAGGACTTCGGCCTGCGCCTTGACATGCAGGCGCTTCATACCGGCGACATGGCCAAGCTCTATGCGCTCATCGGCGCACGCGAGAGCGGCACGTATGTGCGCGATATCGCCACGCAGGAAAACCGCCGCTCCGCAGCCATCAACCGCCTGAACACGACCGCGATCAAATCCATCAATGTGCAGACGGTGCCCTTTGACGAGCTGCGCACGTTCGAATTCGAGTTTGATCACCTGCGCGAGGCCCCGGGCGTGCCCGGCCGCGCATCGCATGAGCTGATCAGCGATACGCTCTACACCAATACGCTCTTTGAATTCCGCATCACGCCGATCCTGCACAGCGCGCTGGAAAAGATGCTGCGCGACGGCTTCTCCGGCGATCCCGCGATCAATAAGGATTCCATCATGCTCGCCAGCCCCGGCTATTTCACCGAGGAGCTGCGCAAGCTGCGCGCGGACGGCAAGCTGACCGAAACCGAATGCAGCGAGCTGTTCGCCTATCTGACCGACGGCATCCTCACCGCGCAGGAGATGCAGGAGCTGTGCGAAAAGGCGAAGGTCAATCTCTATGATCACGACGTCATCGACATGCTGCTTGACGCCTCGCTCGATGAAAAGGTCTACCGCCTCTCCTGCTGGATCATCTACGGCAACGCCAAGATCAACGTCACCGAGCTGATGGACGGCATGCTCTCCATCTGGAAGATTGACGAGCAGTTCAAGCGGGAATACGACGCCCTGATGGCCCTGCCCGACGCGGACGAAAAGGCCGCAAAGGCGCAGGCTGAAGCGGCGCTCGTGGAAAAATACGATCTGATGACCGTGGACAATCTGGGCATGCTCGAAACCCAGAGCGGCTACGCCGAGGGCATCAACACGAAGATGCTGGATGTGGCGCTGGTGTGCTCCATGCCGGATGAAGAGGACGAGTTCCGCGATCTGCTCAGCAGGCGCTGGTTCGACGCGATCACCGTCGATGTGCGCAAGGAGGAAGTGACCATCGCCGACAACCATGAACAGTGGTATCGCGCGTACTTCACCTACGACATGACCCAGCTGCTTGAGCGCCGCGCGCTGGTCGCGCCCAACGAGACCTGCGGTCTTGCCGCGCTGGTCCTGACCGAGCGCAGCCCCGTTCATCCCGCAAACAATGCGAACATCCTCGCGCGCTAACGAAAGCGGATATTGGGCCGCCGCCCAGACCCCTTCTTCGCTTCGCGCATAAGAAAAAACCTTTCAAGCAAAAATCCCCGAAGGAGATCTCTGAAACTCCTTCGGGGATTCTTTATGCGGTTCAAATCAGTACGTGTAGTTTTCCACGTCCACCTTGTCCGGATTGGTGTACGGCGCAAGGGTGGAGATCATCTTCATGGGCTTGTCGTAGTTGTTGATGCAGTAGTGAATCTCGCCCGGCTCAATGTGGATGAGATCGCCAGCCTTGAGGTGATTGACCACACCATCGACGACGATGTCGATTTCACCCTCGAGGATGAAGAAGTTCTCTTCCATCACATTGTGATAGTGCGCCTTGAAATCCTGACCCGGATTGAAGGCGACCAGAGCAAAATTGGAGCGCGGGCCCTTCATCAGGTACTTGGGGCCGCTGTCGCCGAAGCGATATTCACGTTCGTTCTCATTGACAATATACATAGCTTATTCCTCTTTCAGATTCTTGAATAAAGAAGTGAAAAGCAGTATCGGAGCGCTTTCCGCGCGAACGATACGGTTTCAGCATCGCAAAATCCGACTTTGCTGCCCGGCAGGGCATCAGAGCGCCCTCTGCGTGAATGATGCCGTTAGAAGCAGACCCGAAGGGCAAGCGGGTGCGGGCACCGCCCGCTTACACGCCCGGCGCTGCCCACATATAACGGGTAAGCCTGTCATCAGACAGAGAGAGTTCACGCTTGTAAACCTCGCGCCAGACCTTGTACATCTCCATGTAGGTCTTGTGGTTTTCGGCATTGGGCTCGTAGCGCTTGTCGATGCGCACGCAGCGGCGGGCAGCCTCGGAGATATCCGTGTAGATGCCCACGCCGTAGCCGGCCATGATCGCCGCGCCCAGCGCCGTCGCTTCCTTGACGACCGGCACGCTCACCGGCTTGCCCAGCACGTCGGCGAGAATCTGGCACCACAGATCGGACTTGGACGCGCCGCCGGCGAAGATGACCTCGTCGGGCATGTTGCCGGTGGATTCCTCGACCAGCTTCATGTGGCCGTAGGTGACCATCGCGGTATTTTCCATGATCGCGCGGTAGAAGGTGTAGCGATTGTACTTATCGGGATCAAAATCAAAGTTCATGAACGACGGGCTGGCGTGGCGCCAGGAGACGTAGTTCATCACGTCGGAGAAGGTGCACATCATGCCGTAGCAGCCGGCGGGGATATCCTTCGCCTTTTCGTTCATCAGGTCGTACGGATCGCGGCCGCAGGTCTTGGAGAGCTCCTTCTCCGCGGTGCAAAAGGCGTCGCGGTACCAGCGCATGACCATGCCCGGCTTGAACGCCAGCGCCTCGTACTGCCACATGCCCGGAACGCTATGGCAGTTCACGCGGACGCGGCAATGCTCGTCGGTCTTCGCCTCGTTGGTGTTGTATTCATACTGCCAGAAGCTGCCGCCGAAGATGGCCGCCTGATTCGGATCGACCACGCCGACGCCCACGCAGCCCAGCTGGCAGTCGCCGCCGCCGGCGACAACCGGGGTGCCCTCAAGCAGGCCGGTATCCGCCGCGCCCTTGGCGCTGACGTTTGCGACGATGGTGCCGCACTCATAGGTCTTGGGGAAGATGCCGGTCTTAAGGCCCACGCTGGCAGCGATGGAATCGTCCCAGTCACGCTTTTCCAGGTTGTAAATGCCGGTGGTGCAGGCATTGGACGGCTCAGAGGAGAACACGCCGGTCATCTTGTAGATGAGCCAGTCATTGAACATGGTGCACAGCGCGGTCTTCTCGTAAATCTCGGGCATCTTGTTCTTGACCCAGAAGATGCGCGGCAGCGCGCCCAGCGCATAGGTCTGGCCGGACTCGTGATAGATCTTCTTTTCCAGCTCGGGGTCCATCTGAATCAGCTGGCCGACCTCGTCGTTGGAGCGGCCGTCGACATTGGCGCAGGCCCAGATCTCGTTGCCGTCCTTGTCATACAGGACGATGCCCTCGCGCATACAGGTGGTGGAGACGGCGGCGATGTCCTTCGGATCCACGCCGGTCTGCTCGATGACGCCGCGGATACAATTCCTCGCCAGCTCCCAGTTGGTCGTCCAGTCAAAGTCCATGCTGCCCGGGAAGCGGGGATCCTCCAGATGCGTCCATTCCTGCTGGACGCAGCCGAGCTGCTCGCCGTCGAGGCTGAAAAGCACAGCACGTACGCTGCCGGTGCCCGCATCCACGGCCATGAGGGTTTTTGCCATAGGAATCATCCTTTCTGAATATATATGATGGAAGTCGTATCAACACAGGACGATCATTCGTCCTTAAGAAGCAGATTGGCGGTCTCCTCGTCGGTGATGAGGATATCCAGATAGCCGCCGCGCAGCACCGCGCGGATGGCTTCGATCTTCTCCCCGCCCGAGGCAAGGCCGATGACATTGTGCATAGCCTTGAGCTTGTCCAGCGGTGTGGAGATGAGCCGCTGCTCAATGGGCGTATCGATGAGGTTGCCGTCCCTGTCCAGAAAATGGCCGAGCACGTCGCCCACAGCGTGGTTCATCTTCAGATAGAACATATCCGTCGGGCTGAGCAGGCCGGAATGGAAGATCGTCGCATTCTCGCCCAGCGCGCCGATGCCCACCAGCGTAAAGGAGGACAGATCGGTCATGCGGATGATCTCGCTGACGGAGCTCTCCTCACGCATGGCGGCGGCCATTTCCGCGCTGGAGGCCAGCAGCGGCGCAGGCATGAGATAGAGCTTGGCATTGAAGACATTGGAGCGCGTGTTAGGCAGATAATTGGATACGCCGCCGGTGAGCGAGATGCAGGTCACCGGGCTTTGCACCATGGTCGCCAGATGATTGATGGTACGCGAGAGCGTATCGCCATAACCGACGCTGATACAGGCATTGTCGCCCAGGCGGTCGGCGATGTACATCGCGCCGGCGCGGGCGATGGACTCGTTGGGATGCGTCTCTTCCGCGGCGACCTCGGGAATCAGGAAGACGTCCTTGAGGCCGTACTTGTCCATGAGCTCCTGGCTCTGCTTCATCACGCCCACGCCGTCCGAACGGAGGCGGAACTGGATCACGCCGGTCTGTCGGGCGGCGTCGAGCAGCTTGATCACGCGCATGCGGCTGATGGAAAGCCTGTCGGCGATGGCCTGCTGGGTCATGTTTTCAAAGTAATAATACCATGCGGCCTTGACCATCAGCGACTCTTCGTAATTCACCGGACAATCACTCTCCCAGCAGCACAAATATGCAAAACAATAATTCCGCAGAAAAACTTTTGTTCTCACAACGAGTATATCATCGTTGCTGTAGAATGTCAATTGTTTTACAAAGAGGAAGAGTTTATTTCGATATATGGACCAGATTGAGCAAAAGAACCTGAATGCTACTTGACAGATTGCACAGGATTGCTTACAATATGGATAACGACAAAATGTGCGAATTGTAACCTTTGTAACGACGAAACGCAGGAGTAACGAAATGGCATCAAATGTTCAGGGTAAAACATCTGTGCCGCGTCTTGAGGTCCGGGGGATCAAAAAGGCGTTCGGCCAGAATGTCGTTCTCAAGGGGATTGATCTGAGCGTGCGCGCCGGCGAAGTCATGGCGCTCATCGGCGGAAACGGCGCCGGTAAATCCACGCTGATGAAGATCATCATGGGCATTTACACTTGTGACGGCGGCGAAATTTTGATCGACGGCAAGCAGGCCAGGCTGGGCAAGCCTGCCGCGTCCCTGGCTGCAGGCATCTACCTGGTGCCGCAGGAGCCGCTGCTCTTCCCCAATATGACGGTTCTGGAAAATATCCTCATGGGCTTCAACGAGAATGAGGGCGAGCTCAAAAAGCGTCTGGAAAAGCACATGGCGGATCTGGGATTCAACCTCAATCTCCAGCGCAAGGCCAATACGCTCTCCATCGCTGAGCAGCAGCTGGTTGAGCTGCTGCGCGGCATGATGCGCAGCGCCCAGATTCTGATTCTGGACGAGCCGACCTCCGCCCTCACCTTCGGCGAGGTGCAGGCGCTGTTCAAGGTCGTGGAGGATCTCAAGCGCAAGGGCATTGCCATCATCTATATCACACACCGCCTGACTGAGGTTTTCGAGATCGCGACCGACGTGGCCATCATGCGCGACGGTCTGATCACCCTCGAGGGGCCGGTCAGCAAATTCACCAAGGAAATGCTCATCGCGGGCCTGTTGCCCAAGGACGCAGAAACCCAGCAGCAGGGCGAAAAGACCTACGTGCCCGTGGATTACAAGAACCTCAAGCCCGTGCTCGAAGTGAAGAACTTCAGCGGCTACGGCTTCAAGGATATCTCCTTCAACCTGTATCCGGGCGAGATTCTGGGCATCGCCGGCGTTGTCGGCGCGGGCCGCACGGAGCTCATCAGCACCATCTTCGGCCGCGACAAGACGCTGGGCGGCAAGGTCGTCCTTGCCGGCAAGGATATCACGGGGCTTCCGACCAAGGATATCCTCAAAGAGGGCATCAACTTCGTGCCCGAAGACCGTCACTATCACGGCCTGTTCAAGATCCGCTCGATTTCCTCCAATACAACCTCTGCGCTGCTTGGCGGCAATGAGATCGGCACGGTGAACATGAACCGCCGCCGTCAGAATGAAATCTCCCAGAAGTACGTCAACGACTTCCGCACCAAGATCGTCTCCCTCGAGGACCTGATCGGCAGCCTCTCCGGCGGCAACCAGCAGAAGGTCGTCATCGCGCGCTCGCTGTCCACCAGCCCGAAGGTCGTCATCCTCGACGAGCCGACCCGCGGCATCGACGCCGCGGCGCGTGCCGACGTATACGCCATCATCCGCAAGCTCAAGGACGCCGGCGTCGCTGTGCTGATGGTCTCCTCCGATATTGAGGAGGTTGTGGAGCTGGCCGACCGCGCGATCACGGTTTATCAGGGCCGCATCAACGGCGAATTTGCCCGCGAAGAAATCACGCAGGACGTGCTCACCAGCGCCTCCTTCGGCATTGTGCAGGAAAGGACGGTGTGATGCATGAGCAAGATGAAAAATCTCTTCTCCGCCCGCTGGATGTCCAGTCTGGTCTTCCTGCTGATCCTCTTTGTGATCACGGGCATCGCAGATCCCTCGTTCCTCAATTATTCGAGCATCATCAGCTGCTTTAACACCGCAACGATGTATACCCTGCTCGCCGTGGGCATCGCGTTCGTCATCATGACGGGCGAAATCGACGTCTCTATCGGCGCGACGCTGGGCATCACCGCCGCCATGACCGGCATGATCGCCCAGCAAAACGGCAGTGTGGCTTCCATGCTGGCAGCCTGCATCGTCACCGGCGCGGCTGTCGGCCTGGTCAACGGCGCGGGCGTTGCGTACTTCGGCGTGCCGTCGCTGATCTTCACCCTCGGCACCAATTCCGTCATCCGCGGTCTGATCTACATCCTCACCGACGGACGCACGATTGAAAACTTCGGCGGCGTGATCGCCAGCTACGGCAATAAGACGATCTTCGCCGAGATCACCGTGTACTATGCCATCGCCGTTGCGCTGGTGGCCATCGCGCATATCGTGCTCACCAAGACCCGCAAGGGCAAGTACTTCATCGCTGTGGGCGACAATGCAGGCGGCGCAAATCTGGTCGGCATCTCCGTGCTGAGCACGAAGATCCTTGCCTATGTGCTGTGCGGCGTATTACGGTCTGGGCGGATTCGTCTTCGCCTCCAAGTATGGTCAGGTCATGACTGTCGCCGGCAACGGCTACGAGATGACCGCCATCGCGGCCTGCGTCATCGGCGGCATCTCCCTGTCCGGCGGCCTGGGCAATATGATCGGCGCGGCCATCGGCGCGGTGATCATGTCCTCCATCAGCCGTCTGCTGGTCTTCATCGGCCTGCCGGCCACCTACAACAACACCATCACCGGCGTCATGCTGATCGTGATCGTCGTAGCCGACTCGCTGACCCAGCGCAGAGCCATTGAAATGGCCAGAAGAAAGCGCCTGCTTTCCAGAACGGCGGAAAATCCGGAAGGAGGCGTGAAAGCATGAAGAATCTGCTGAAGAAGGTCTTCAAGCACTGGGAGCTCTTCCTGGTGATCTTCCTGATCCTTGAGTTCGTGATCTTCGGCGCGGCGAATCCCAAGTTCCTGCGTCCCAAGTCCATCATGAACAGCATCGTCAACTACATCAGCGTGTGCATCATCTCCCTGTTTGTCACGCTGGTCATGATCACGGGCGGCATCGATATTCAGGCGCCGTCGATCATCGGTCTTACCAGTATCATCATCGGCGTCCTGTGGAGCGACGCCGGCATGAACGTCTGGGTCGCCGTGGCGATCGCCACCATCGTGGCTGCGCTGTGCGGCGCGCTCTCCGGCTTCTTCATCGCCTACTGCGGCGTGCAGCCGATGGTTGTCACGCTGGGCGGCAGCTTCCTCTACTCGGGCCTCGCGCTGCTGGTTTCCGGCTTCTCCGCGACCCCGGCGTACAAGGGCATCAGCGGCTTCCCGGGCAAGAACGAAGCTGGCGAATTCGTAAATTTCCGCTTCCTTGGCAAGGGCACGCTCTTCGGCGTCCCGATGCAGATTGTGATCTACATTGCGCTGATCCTGCTGTGTATCTGGATCCTGCACAAGACCAAGTACGGCGAGAAGCTCTATCTCATCGGCGTCAACCAGCAGGCGGCCGAGTATTCCGGCATCAACACCCGCGCGACCATCATGAGCACGTACGTGCTCAGCGCTGTCAGCGCGGCGCTGGCCGGCACGCTGCTCACCGCCAACGTCAACTCCGCCAAGTATAACCTCGGTTCGGGCTACACGCTGGCGATCATCACCGCCATCGTGCTGGGCGGCACGCTCAATACCGGCGGCAAGGGCTCGATTCTGGGCACGGTGCTCGCCTCCCTGATCATCTGCATTCTGCGCTACGGCCTGCCGCTTTGCTTCGATGTGGATACGCAGAACCTGGACCTGCCGGTCGGCATCGTGCTGGTGCTGGTTGTTCTGGGCCGTGAGATCGCGGGACAGGGTATCCTGCAAAAATGGTTTGGCAGGAAAAAAGTCTGATTCTGTTTCCAGATTCTCTTCATTCCGTAATTTCAGAAGGCGCTGTCGAGCTCCTTCTGGGATAAATAAAAAAACGTAGGAGGAACCCAAACATGAAAAAGATCCTGGCGATGATCCTTGTGCTGTGCATGGCGCTCACGCTGACTGCTCCGGCTTTTGCCGAGGGCAAGAGCCCGGTTGACGGCATGACCGTGGCCTTCATTCCGAAGGTCTCCGGCAACTCCTTCTTCGAGGCTGCTAACGACGGCGCTCAGAAGTACGCCGCCGATTGGGGCCTGACCGTTGATTACATCGGCTCTCCGGACGCTTCCGTGACCACCCAGCTGGAGCTGATCCAGCAGGCGATCGACAAGGGCGTGGACGCGATCTGCATCTCCTCTGTCGACGCTACCGGCCTTGACGAGAAGCTCATGGAAGCTCAGGACGCCGGCATCTATGTCAGCACCTGGGACTCTGACGTCTCCCCGAACGCCCGCGCTCTGATGGTCTCTCAGGGCACCGCTGACGTCCTTGGACCGATGCTCGTCGAAATGGGCGTTGAGTCTCTGAAGGAGCGCGGCGTGGACGTGACTGGCGAAGTCAAGTACGTCTGGCACTTCTCCAACCCGTCCGTTGCTGACCAGAACTCCTGGTACGTCGCTGGCGACGAGTACATCAAGGCGAACTATCCGTCTTGGGTTGCTGTCAATGAGCCGTTCTACTCCAACCAGGATCCGGCGCAGTCCGTGTCTGTTGGCGAGTCCATCTTCGAGGCTTATCCGGACATCGACCTCATCATCTGCAACGACTCCACCGCTCTGCCGGGTCAGTGCGGCGCTGCCCAGAACAAGGGCCTGACCGCTGAGAACGTCACCATCACCGGCTTCTGCCCGCCGTCCGGCATGACCACCTACCTCGAGAACGGCATCTGCACCCGTTGGGGCCTGTGGGATTGCGGCATCCAGGGCGCTCTGGGCTGCTACCTGGCCGCCTATGTGTCCGCTGGCAACACCGTGAAGGTCGGCGACGTTGTGAACGTTCCGAACATCGGCGATGTGACCATCCTTGCCAATGGCGACCTCGTCGCGGGCCAGGAGACTGCTGCTGAGAACAACGGCGTCGTGCTGCTGCCGGAGCGCGTTGTCTTCACCGCTGAGAACGTTGCGAACTATCCGTTCTAATCGTCTCTGATCACACAAGAGGAGCCCTTCGGGGCCCCTCTTCTTGGTAGAGGCTGCGGCATGACGCAGCTGCTGCCCCTTGGCCCGCATCGGGCGCATACGTATTTTCAACACACATTGATCATAGAAAAGGAGATTGATACCCATGGCTGATAAGGATGGACTGAAGGTCGCAAAGGATTATCACGTGGATACGGCGTTTGCCAATCAGGGCAGCTTCCATGTGAAGGGCGCCAACAACCTGGACTGGGGCATGAAGAAGCACCTGTCCAATATCTTTGATCCGGTCAGCGGCAACACTGTGATGTTTGCCTTTGACCACGGCTATTTCATGGGCTCCACCGCCGGTCTGGAGCGTCTGGATCTGGTGATCCCGAAGCTGCAGGAGCAGGTGGATGTGTTCATGGGCACCCGCGGCGCGCTGCGCACCTGCGTGAGCCCGGCGTTCAAGAAGGGCATCGCCCTGCGCGTAACCTCCGGCTCTTCCATGCTCAACGATGACCTGAGCCACGAGGTTGTGGCGGTGGATATCGAGGACGCGATCCGCATGAACGCGGACTGCATCGCTGTGCAGACCTTCATCGGCGCTGACGGCCAGCTCTCCTCCATCGATAACCTGTCCAAGTGCATCAACGCCGGCATGCGCTACAGCATCCCGACGCTGGGCGTCGTGGCCGTGGGCAAGCAGATGGAGCGCACCCCGCGCTTCTTCAAGCTGGCGACCCGCATCGTGGCCGAGATGGGTGCGAGCCTGGTGAAGACCTACTACTGCGACGATTTCGAGGAGATCGTGGCGGCCTGCCCGGTGCCGATCGTCGTCGCCGGCGGCAAGAAGCTGCCTGAGCCGGAGGCGCTGGAGATGGCGTATCGCTCCATGCAGGGCGGCGCGCGCGGTCTGGACATGGGCCGCAATATCTTCCAGAGCGAGCACCCGGTGGAGATGGCCAAGGCCATCCGCATGATCGTGCATCACGGCGCGACCGACAAGGAAGCATACGAGTTCTACCTCGACGCCACCAACGCCTGACCAGCGTTCCGCTGGACCATGTGACCCTTCGGGCTTGCTTCTAACGGCATCATTCGGGCGGAAAGCCCTCTGATGCCCTGCTGAGCAGGTAAAAGCACTTTGCGATGCTGAAGCCGTATCCTTCGCGCAGAGAGCGCTCGGATACTGCTCTCCCGTGGACGAACGCAGTTCGTCCCAGATAAGCAGCTTCAAGCCGCCGCGAAGCAAAGAAGGGAGTCTGAGGGATGAAATCCCTCAGGCGGGTCTTAGGGCGGCAGCCCTAACGTAACTTAATAAAAAAAGGCTGCGTATCCCGCAGCCTTTTTGTGAAAGAGGCGATCACATATGATTACACAGATTCTTTCCATGGTGCTGCCGGTGCTGGTGATGATCGTGCTGGGCCGCGTATTTGCGCTCAAGGGTATTCTCAACGACGAGCGCCACGCAGGCCTGAAGACGATCGTGGGCGATGTGCTGCTGCCGCTGGTGCTGTTCAAGGCATTTTTCACGGCGCAGTACGGCGGCAAGCTGCTGCTGGTGTTTGTGACGGTGTTCATGAGCTGCCTTGCGGCGCTGGCGGCAGGCTTTGCGCTCAAGAAGCTGGTGCGCCCGTATGATAAGTATATGCCGCTGCTGATGACCGGCTTTGAGGGCGGCATGCTCGGCTATGCGCTCTTTGCGCTGCTGGCCGGTCAGGATCAGACGGCGACCTATGCCATGGCGGATATCGGCCAGACGATGTTCGCGTATACGGCATTCCTCGCGGCGCTCAAGAGCGCAGAGGGTACGGGCATGACGCCGGGAGCCATGATCCGCAACATGGTGACCAATAACGCGTTCATCGGCATGGGTCTGGGCATTGTGCTGGGCGCTGCGGGCGTGTATAAGCTGATTGCGCCGATGGGCCTTTGCACGGTGCTGCTGGAGACGATTGAATTCATCACCGCGCCGACGTCCGCACTGATCCTGCTGGTGGTCGGCTATCAGCTCAATTTCTCAAAGAAGCTGATGAAGCCGGTCGCCATCACGCTGGCCCTGCGTCTTGGCGTGATGGTCGTGATCTTTGGTGCGGTCTCCGCGCTGCTGTTTTCGATTCTGGCGTATGACAAGATGCTGATGCTGGCGCTGATGCTGCAGTACACGCTGCCCGCGCCGTTCATCATCCCGCTGTTCGCGGATCTGAAAGAGGACGGCGAATACGTCTCCACGTCCCTGTCCATGGGTACACTGGTGAGCGTCGTGCTGTTTGTGTTTGTGGCGGCGTTCAGCCTGATTTGATTTTTCGTTCTGATTGATGAAGGAGGTAAACGTTATGCTGAAGGGTATCTCTCCGATCCTGAGCCCCGAGCTGCTGAAGATCATTGCGGAAATGGGTCACGGCGACGAGCTGGTGATCTCGGACGGCAATTTCCCGGGCACGTCCATCGGCAGGAAGTGCGTGCGATGCGACGGTCACGGCGCGGCCGAGGTGATGAAGGCGATCGTCGCGCTGTTCCCGCTGGATGACTTTGTGAAGGCGCCGATGGCCGTGATGGAGGTACCGGACGGCATGTTCGAGGGCAACAAGGCGCCGATCTGGGAAAAATTCCGCGAGGCGGCGGATACCGACATGCCGTCTGCCGAGTTTGAGATGATGGAGCATGACGCATTTATCGACCGCGCGCGCAACGCCTATGCCGTCGTGCAGACGGGCGAAACCGCGCTCTACGGCAATATCATCATCCGCAAGGGCGTCGTGCGGCTGTAAAACCTCTAATTCTCTTGAAACCGGCACGAAGCGCAGCAGGGAGTCTGAGGGTTCGGCATTGCCGAACTGGGGCAGAAGTGAATGACAGTTCAGTGAACTGTCAGAGCTGCCCTGACCGACGGGCGTCGAGCGGGGAGAAAGGCATCCCTCAGGCAGGTCCGGACGGCGGCCCGGCGTTCCCTTGAGTGTATAAGGAGGAAACGGCTATGATTTATTACGTCAATCAGCATGCTCCGCGCGAAGGCAACGGCAGCAAGGAGCGTCCGTTCCGCTATATCAGTGATGCTGCGAAGCTGGCGCAGCCGGGCGACGAGGTGCTCGTTGCGCCGGGTGTGTATCGCGAGTATGTGGATCCGAAGCACGGCGGCACGGAGGATGCGCGCATCGTCTACCGCTCCGAGGAGCCGCTGGGCGCGGTGATCACCGGCGCGGAAACCGTGACCGGCTGGAAAAAGCTGGAAAACGGGCTGTGGCTGCTGGAGGTGGACAACGCCGTCTTCGGCGATTTCAATCCGTATACCACGGAGGTTTTCGGCGACTGGTACTTTGCCCCGACCGTGCGCCATGCCGGCGCGGTGTATCTGAATGACAGAGCGCTGTACGAAGCCCTGACAATGCAGGAATGCATCGCTGGCGAGGTATACGCGCCCTCGTGGGAGCCGGAATACTCCATCTACAAGTGGATCTCTGAGCAGAAGGATGGCAGGACGCTGATCTACGCCAATTTCCACGAGATCGATCCCAATACGCAGAAGACCGAGATCAACGTGCGCCGCCGCTGCTTCTTCCCGTCACAAACCGGAAGGAGCTATATCACACTGAGCGGCTTCAAGGTGGAAAAGGCTGCGACCACGTGGTCCCCGCCTGCCGCCTTTCAGGACGGTATGGTCGGCCCGCACTGGAGCCGAGGCTGGATCATCGAGGACTGCGATATTTCGAACAGCAAATGCAACGGCATCTCGCTGGGCAAGTATTACGACGAGGAGAACGACCACTACTTCACCACAAAACACGTGAAGAGCCCGACGCAGATGGAGCGCGACGCCGTCTGCCGCGGCCAGTATCACGGCTGGCTGAAGGAAAAGGTCGGCTCGCATATCGTTCGCCGCTGCCATATTCATCACTGCGAGCAGACGGGTATCGTGGGCCGCATGGGCTGCGTGTTCTCCATCATCGAGGACAACCATATCCATCACATCAACAATATGCAGGAGCTTGGCGGCGCGGAGATCGCCGGCATCAAGCTGCATGCCGCCATCGACGTCATATTCCGCCGCAATCATATCCACCACTGCACGATGGGCATCTGGTGCGACTGGGAGGCGCAGGGCACGCGCATCACGCAGAACCTGCTGCACGACAATCACAGGCCCGATTTCTGCGCATGGGCCGAGGGCGGCATGGAAAGCCAGGACGTCTTTATCGAGGTCAGCCATGGCCCGACGCTGATTGACAACAACATCATGCTCTCCAAGGCGTCCGTCCGCCTGGCAACGCAGGGCGCGGCGCTGGTGCATAACCTGATGATGGGCCCGCTGACCTGGGTCGGCGACGGCACGACATGGCGCTATACACCCTATCACATCCGCCACAGGACGGAGGTTGCCGGCTTCATGACATTCCTGCACGGCGACGACCGGTTCTACAACAATATCTTCGTGCAGGGCTGGCCGGCGGATGCTCCCGCCGAAAGAGGCTCGCCGCGGGAGCACGAGCGCCTGAGCGGCACGTGGTGCTTCGACGAGTATCCGACGTACGAAGAATGGATCGCAAAATTCGATATGGATGCAGCAAGGCCGGACATGGGCAAGCTGGAGGAGCATCACTTCGGCCATCTGCCGGTGTGGGCAGGCGGCAATGCGTATCTCAGCGGCGCGAAGGCATGGAAGAAGGAGAAGCATAACCTCGTCTGCGAGGATGCGAAGGTGGAGATGGCGCTCGTATATCAGGACGGAAGGCCGTATCTGAAGACCAATCTCTTTGACTTCCTTGGCAGCTTCAGCGGGCAGATGATCCATAGCGATCTGCTGGGCAAGGCCTTTGAGCCGGATCAGCGCTTTGAAAGCCCGGACGGCAGTGCAATCACGTTTGATCGCGATTACTGCGGCAGTCATCGCGGCATGTATGTGGCGCCGGGTCCGTTCGCCAGCAGGGAAAGCCTTGAAAAGGCGCTCTGGTAATCCGCTTCACACCGGCCATGCCGGAAAAAATGCATAGCAAAAGCCCGGAAATCCAGCGATTTCCGGGCTTTAGATGATCAACAAAGTCTTATGTGCACGCAGGGGGATGCACGAAGAGGCCGCAGCCCCTTCATATGAAATCCGCAGCAGCGACAGACCGTCACAGCAGCGCCATGTTCTTGAGTACAAAGAGCCATGTGAAGATCGTCGCCATCGACGCAGCCGAGCCGAACACAATCAGATGACCGGCGAGCTTGCTGTCCGCGCCCATCTGACCGGCCATGACGTGCGAGGACGCCGCCGGCGGCGTGCACAGGGCGATCAGCAGCACGAGCAGCGCCTCCCTGCGGATGCCCATCATCACATAGACAGGCACAAACACCAGCGGCAGGAGAATCAGCTTGGTCAGCACGCCGACCACGATATCCTTTTTGTACTCGCCGGCGTCGCTGAAGCTGAAGCTCGCGCCGAGCATGAGCATCGACATCGGCACGCCCATGCCGCTGATGCTGCCCAGCGTGCTGTAGAGCATCTTCGGCAGTTCAATCCTGAGCAGAGAGAAGGCAAAGCCTGCCGCCGCCGCCAGCACAAAGGGATTCGTGCCGATTTCGCGCAGCAGCTTTTTGAAATCCGGGCGCTCGTGGCGGAATACCGTCAGCTCGGTGACGGCATAGATGTTGTTGAGCGGCACAATGCAGGCGATGAGCATGGACACAATGCCCGCAGCCTCCGGTCCGTATACAGAGGTCGCGATAGCGATGCCGAAGGAAACGTAGTTATTGCGGAACATGCCCTGTGCCAGCGCAGCGCGGCGGGGATTTTCCTTCTGCACGGCGCAGGCAATGCCCACCGCCAGCAGGCAGGAGAGCGTGCTGCTCACCGCCGCAATCAGCACCAGATCGCCGCGCATGGACTGCGAGAGGTCGCAGTCAATGATATTCTTAAAGAGCAGCGCCGGCAGGAATACGTAGTGCGTAATCCTGTTCATGCGCCTGATCAGCTGTGCGTCGATCATGCCGCGCTTTTTCAGAAAGCCGCCCAGCACCAGAAAGCAGAACAGCGGTCCGACGGCATTGAGCGAAACCAGAAAATTCTCCATGCGCTCATCCCTCTTTCCTGCTCATGATGCTGGTCGTCATCTGCTTTGCCGCATTGGCCTTGTGCAGGCGGACAAAGGCCTCAAGGCCCTCGTGATCCCGCTTTTCGATCAGCTCGATGATGCGAAGATGCTCCTGATAGGACTCCTCCATGCGCTCGGGCGCCTTGGAGAAGACCGCCTTGGTGATGCTCCACTTCTTCCACAGATCGCGGATGAGATCCACCAGCTCCGGCATGGGGCATTTCTCGTAGATATACATGTGGAATTCGATATTCAGCTGGGAGAAACGGTCGTTTTCCCTGTTCTGCTCAGCCAGATGCATATCCTCGTTGATCCTGCGCAGGGTGTTTATATCGTGCGGGGAGAGATAGTCGATGCTCGTTCTGGCGGCATAGCCCTCCAGCACGCCCTTGATCTCGAACGTATGGATGATGGACTCCCTGCTGAAGCCGATCACCACTGCGCCCTGATTGGCCGTAATGCGCACGTATGAATCGCTCTCCAGCCGGCGCAGCGCCTCGCGCACGGGCGTGTCGCTCACGCCGCAGGCCTCAGCCACCGTGCTGATGACGATATGCTGATCATTAACATACCGTCCCTGAACAATTTCATTGAGCAGATAGGCATATACCTGTTCAACCTTGCTTCCTCTTTTATTTGCCGCAGCCATCCGGTTCTCTCCTTTATATGATATCCGGTTTTATATCTGGTTTTATATCAGCAAATAAACCAGATCGTCGACTGATCACATAGGATCGTATATTATTATATGTGTTTTAATCAGATTCTGCAAGAGAAACCGGGAAAAAACTGGAAATCATTCCGTCTTTGGGCGGTATTCCCCGCCGCAGTCTGTCTGTGCGAAGGCTGTACAGGGCTCCCGGGCGCGCGATATCCGATATTCAGATCTGTAAATTATATATGAAAATGGATTGACTATATGATTTTGAAATGCTATAATTGAACCAACATGATCGGTTTGTCTAATTTTAACCGACAAAACTCATTCAAGGAGGACAATTCTATGAAGGCTTTCTCCCGCATCCTTGCTCTGGCCATGGTTTTCGCCGTTCTGGCCTGCTCCGCTGCTCTGGCTGACGTGCCCGCTCAGCAGCTGACCATCGGCACCGCCAGCTCCGGCGGCGCGTTCTACACCATCGGCACCGGTCTGGCCGAGGTCATCACCCAGAATGTTGAGCCGCTCAACGTCACCGCTGAGATCACCGGCGGCTCCACCGAGAACATCCGCCTGGTCGGCGAGGAAGAGTCCGACATGGGCATCTCCAACGCTGACGTCGTGGCCTACGCGCTGGAAGGCGCCGCGCCCTACAACAAGGTGTACGACCTCAAGGCGATCTGCGCGCTGCACTCCAGCGTTCTGCATATCGTGACCCTGGACGGCACCGGCGTTGAGACCGTGCAGGATCTCAAGGGCAAGAAGGTTGCTGTCGGCCCGGCGGGCGGCGGCTCCATCAACGGCATCGACTTCGTGCTGCGCGCTGCGGGCATGTCCATCGATGACATCTCCTGCTCCTACCTGAGCTACGATGACGGCATCACCCAGCTCAAGGACGGCCAGGTTGACGCTGCGCTGGTCATGGCTGGCTATCCGGCTTCCTCCATCCTCTCTCTGGGCGCGACGAACACCGTCAAGCTCGTGAGCATCGACGACGAGCTGATGGCGAAGGTCATCGAGCTGGCGCCGTACTTCTACTCCGCCACCGTCCCGGCCAGCGTGTATGGCACCGCGGGCGACACGACCGTCGTTGGCGTGAAGAACATCGTTCACTGCACCGATTACCTGACCGAGGACACCGTCTATGCCATCACCAAGGCTCTGGTTGAGAACATGGATACCCTGGTCACCTACCACAACGCGCTCTCCAAGCTGACCCCGGCCGATCTGGTTGGCACCGGCAATGCTCCGCTGCACGCTGGCGCTGAGAAGTACTACCGTGAGGCTGGCCTGATCAAGTAATCAGCCGATTCTTGCATCGTACCTTCCCATAATATCAAGAGGAGGCCGATTCTTCACCGGAAGACTGCGGCCTCCTCTTCCCATTTCCGTTTTCCGCGTTGATCCGTCTGAATACCCGAAAGGATGAAACCTCATGGCATTGTTTAAGAAAAAAGCGCAGGAAGCCGGCTCCGGACAGAATCTGCAGGCGCTGGATGACAGCAAAAAGACGCGCGATCTCACCGGACTGTACAGCAAGTGCATCTCCGTCGCGCTGATCGTTCTGGGCATCTATCATCTCTATGTCTCCTTCTTCGGCGTGAGCAGCTCCATGCAGCTGCGCGGCTTCCACTGGACCATCCTGTCCACGGTCGTCTTCTTCATGTATCCCGCCTTCAAAAAGAGCATCCGCAAGGTCACCGCGCTGGACTTTGTCTGGGCAGCCGCTGCGTGCGCCTGCGGCGTATACATCCTGCTCAACTGGGAACGCATCGCCATCTCCGGCGGCGTGGTCAATCAGGTGGATATCATCTTTGGCTGCATCGCCGTTCTCGTCGTGCTGGAAGTCACCCGCCGCGCTGTCGGCCCGGTGCTGGCGCTTGTGGCGCTCGTCTTCCTGCTCTACGCTTTCTTCGGTCACTACATCCCCGGCACGCTCGGCCATCGCCGCTATTCGCTTGAGCGCATCATCAAGTTCATGTACACCGGCACAGAGGGCATCTTCGGCGCTGCGATGAATGTCTCTGCGAACTACGTCGCGCTGTTCGTGCTCTTTGGTTCCCTGCTTGAGAAGTTCGGCGGCGGCGAGCTTTTCGTCGATCTGGCGTATTCCCTCACCGGCAAAATGCGCGGCGGCCCTGCGAAGGCTGCGGTCGTCTCCAGCGCGCTGATGGGCACCATGTCCGGTTCTGCGGTCGCCAATGTCGTGACCACCGGCGCTTTCACCATCCCGCTGATGAAGAAGAACGGCTATAAGCCCGTCGTCGCCGGCGCTGTCGAGGCTGTTGCCTCCACCGGCGGCCAGATCATGCCGCCCGTCATGGGCGCTGCGGCGTTCCTCATGGCCGAGATCACCGGCATCAGCTACAGCAAGATCATGATCGCCGCGCTGGTTCCCGCGTTCATGTATTTCTACGCCATCTTCATGGTCGTGCATCTTGAGGCGCTCAGAGAGAACATCGGCGTCGCCGACGCATCCGAGATTCAGACGATCGGCGCCATCCTCAAGCGCGGCGGCTATCTGCTCCTGCCGCTGATCCTGCTGATCGTGCTGATCTTCTCCGGCTACAGCGCCATCTTCGCCTGCGGCTATTCCATCGCCGGCATCCTGATCATCGATCTCATCTTCAGCAAGGAGCGCAAGAAGATCCTTGACAAGTTCCTCTCCGCGCTGCTCAAGGGCATGAAGAGCATCGTGAGCATCGCCTGCGCCTGCGCCGCCGCCGGCATCATCTGCGGCGTTATCTCCCTGACCGGCGTGGGCACCAAGTTCTCCTCCCTGATGCTCAGCGTCGCCAACAACAGCACATTCCTCGCGCTGCTGATGACCATGTTCGCCTCCCTGATTCTGGGCTGCGGTCTGCCGACCACGGCTGCCTACATGGTGCTGGCGACGCTGGCCGTTCCGGCGCTGACCAAGATGGGCCTGCCGCTGCTGGCTTCCCACCTGTTCGTGCTGTATTTCGGCTCCATCTCCACCATCACGCCGCCCGTTGCGCTTTCCGCCTATGCGGGTGCAGCCATCGCAGGCGCAAACCCGAACAAGGTCGGCTACAAGGCGTTCAGCTTCGGCATCGTCGCGTTCATCGCGCCGTTCATGTTCGTGTATAATCCTGCCCTGCTGATGAACGGCGCCGCCGTGGAAATCATCATCAGCGTCATCACCGCCGTCATCGGCACGCTCATGGTTGCCATCGCCGTTCAGGGCTATATGAAGACAAATCTCGGCGCCTTTGAGCGCATGCTCTCCTTTGTGGGCGGCTGCTGCGTCATGCTCTCCGGCTGGACGTTCAACCTCGTCGGTCTGGCTATGATCGCCGTGGTGGTCGCGCTGCAGTTCACCCGCGCAAAGAAGGCCGCCTGAACCCGGATTTCCAGAGGAAACAAGCCATGAATGAAAAACGTCAGCGATTTGCCAGACAGCTCGCCGGAACAGGCTACGACCTGAGCGCAAGAAACGCGCAGGTTGAGGCAATCCTCAGCGGCGCGCATACCCTCGCTGCGCAGCCTTCTTATCCCGATCTCTCCGGCGTGCGGCTGGAAAGGGAAGGGGAGGAAGCCGTTCCGACCGTCTGTTTCTCCTGCCATACCACCTGCGAAGCCATCGCCTTCCGGGATAAAAAGACCCATCAGGTGCTGCGCGTGGAGGGAGATCCCTCCTCGCCGCAGACGAGGGGCTTCCTGTGCTCCAAGGGGCTGGCCAGCCCGGATCTGACGACCAATCCCAACCGCGTCGGCAGGCCGCTTCGCCGTGTCGGCGAGCGCGGCGAAGGCAAGTTCGAGCCGATTGAATGGGACGAGGCGCTCGATCTCATCGCAGAAAAACTGACCTATTACAAGCAGCATTACGGTCCGCAGGGCGTGGCGCTGCTGGAGGGCACGCGCAGAGGCTGGAGCCGCGTCTACACGCGCTTTGCCAATTGCTTCGGCACGCCCAATCACGGCGCCGCCGGCTGGGCGCAGTGCCTCTGGCCGCGCCTGATCGACAACACGCTCACCTACGGCCCCGGCGCGCAGTTCTCTGAGAGCCAGGATTATCCCAACGCGCACTGTATCCTCTGCTGGGGTGTCAATCCGCCGACCAGCTGGGGCGTGCGCGCCCACGACATCATGGACGCCCGCCAGCGCGGCGCCGTGCTGATCGTCGTCGATCCGTACCTGTCCGAGTCGGCAGCCAAGGCCGATATCTGGCTGCAGCCGCGCCCGGATACCGACATGGCGCTTGCGCTGAGCATGATCCATGTCATCATCCGCGACGGCATCTATGACGAGGCCTTCGTCAGCGAAAAGACTTTCGGCTTTGAGGAGCTTCGCAAAGAGGTCGAAGCCTGCACCCCGCAGTGGGGCAGCGAGATCACCGGCGTGAGCGCCGATCTGATCGAAAAGGCGGCCCATGTCTATGCAAAGGCGCCTGCCTCCAGCCTCGTGCGCTCGCTGGCCATTGACCAGCTGCACGACAGCGTACAGGTCTGCCGCGCCATTTCCATCCTCATCAGCATCACCGGAAACATCGACAGGCCCGGCAGCAACGTGCTCGTCTCCTCCCGCGGGGAGATCAGCCAGAATACGCACGCCTTCATCAAGGCGGAGCGCGTATCCCAAGAGGTGCAGAAGCTGCGCTGCGGCTACGATCAGTTCCCCCTGCTCACGCAGGAGCACTCGCCCGTGCCCACGGCGCATATGCCCACGCTCTGGCAGCAGATCGTCTCCGGCGATCCGTATCCCATTCCCTGCGCCATGATCTTCGGCAGCAATGCCGCCGTCAGCTATACCAATTCCACTGCAGTGGAAGAGGCGCTCAAAAAGCTGGAGTTCCTCGTCGTGGCCGATATCTTCATGACCCCGACGGCGAAATACGCGGACATCGTGCTGCCGGCCTCCTCGTGGCTGGAGCGGGAGAACATGATCTCCTCCTTCCAGACCTGCAATACCTGCACGATCTTCCAGCAGCCCGCAACCAAAGTGGACGACTCGCGCAGCGACGTGGAGATCGTCATCGGTCTGGCCAGGCGGCTGGGCATGGAGGATGACTTCTGGCCCACGCCCAGAGCGCTGTATGACGAGCTGCTCGCGCCCGCCGGCGTCACCTATGAGGAGGGCGTCCGTCAGCGCAGGCTCTATGCGCCGCTGACCTATGGACGCATGAAGGACAAACCCTTCAAGACCCCGAGCGGAAAGATCGAGCTCTATTCGCAGATGGCCGAGGCCAAGGGCTGCGATCCGCTGCCGCGCTACACACCGTCCTTCCAGAGTGTGAAGGACACGCCGGAGCTGGCGAAGGAATATCCGCTCACCATGACCACCGGCCGCCACGAAAACGCCTTCCGCATCTCGGAAAACCGCACCAATCCCTATCTGCTCCATCTCGTGCCGAAGGCATGGCTGGATATTCATCCCAAGACAGCCGAAAAACTCGGCATCCGCGACGGGCAGAAGGTGCGCATCGACAGCACAGCCGGCACGGCGTATGCCTACGCGCGCTATACGCTGGGCCTGCGCGAGGACGTGGTGCAGAGCATCTCCGGCTGGTGGGGCGAATTCAATGTCAACCGCACGGTCCCGTGGGGACAGTACGCCGCCGGCGTGGGCACTGTCTGCGCGCGCGGCTATCTGTGCCGTGTGACGCCGGTGAAGGAGGATGACGCATGAAGACCTATCTGCTCGTGAATATCGATCGCTGCTGGGGCTGCAAATCCTGCCTGACCGCCTGCAAGCGCGAGCACGGCTATGCCCCCGACGCGCCGGACGCCATCGATGTGGCGCGTCTTGAGGGCATGGATGAGCACGGTCAGGTTCAGTGCGATTTTCTGCCGCTGATGTGCCTGCACTGCGATCACCCTGCATGCGCCGCATCCTGTCCCGCCGGCGCGCTGCGCAAGCAGGAAAACGGCCATGTGCTGCTGGATGAAAGTCTGTGCGTGGGCTGCGGCAAATGCGAAAAGGCTTGTCCGTACGGCGCTGTCGCCATTGACCGCGCGCGCAGAAAGGCGCTCAAGTGCGACCTGTGCCGTGAGCGCTGCAGCCGCGGCCTGATCCCCAGCTGCGTGCAGCACTGCATGGGCCATGCGCTCTCCCTGATCACCGAGGACGAACTGCCCACGCCCAGGGACGGCCTGTATATCTGGTCCTGCGGACAGGTGGTCTATACCTCTGAAAAGCTTTCGGCGCTCGGCCAGGCCCTCGGGCCGGCCACGCCCTGACAAATACCAACCAAGGAGATGACTGCTATGAGTTATTACGTTGAAAATGCATGGTGGGCAAGCCCCTTCAACGATAAGCCGGAAATCAAAAAAACCTACTGGCCGGGCCAGAAGGTCACCATTCACGATGCGACGCTGCGCGACGGCGAGCAGACGCCCGGCGTCGTCTTCTCCGAGGACGACAAGTTCCGCATTGCCCAGGCGCTGGTAGAGACCGGCGTCACCCGCATCGAGGCCGGCATGCCCGCCGTTTCCGAATCCGACCGCAATGCCATCAAGCGCATCACCCGCGAGCTGCCGCAGGCGGAGATCTTCACCTTTGCCCGCGCGACCCGCGGCGACATCGACATGGCTGTGGACTGCGGCGCCAAGGGCGTGGTCATCGAGGTGCCCATCGGCTATCCCAAGCTCAAGTATCAGTTCGGCTGGACGTGGGAAAAGGTCTTTGAAAAGAGCGCCGACTGCATCCGCTATGCCAAGGAGCAGGGCATGTACGCCGTCTATTTCCCGTATGACGCCACCCGCGCCAACGAGGACGACATCGAAAACCTGCTTCGCTCGCTCATGCGCGACGCAGCGCCTTCCTCCGTGGGCATCGTGGATACGATGGGCTGCGCCATGCCGCAGACGATCATGCACATGGTTCGCTGGTACAAGCAGCTGACGGGCGGCCTGCCCATCGAGGTGCACACGCACAATGATTTCGGCATGGCCGTCGCCACGGAGCTGGCCGGCGTCGCCGCCGGCGCGGACGTCATTCATTCCTGCGTCAACGGACTGGGCGAGCGCACGGGCAATGCCGCGCTGGAGGAGCTCATCCTCTCCATGAATATCCTCATGGGCATGGAGACGCCCTATAAGCTCGACAAGCTGCCGGCGCTGTGCGATCTGGTGCAGCGGCTCTCCGGCGTGAATGTCGCGCCCAATAAGCCGTTCGTCGGCGTGCGCAATTACACGCGCGAATCCGGCATCGGCGCCGATCTGGTCATCAAGGAGCCGCTGGCGATGTTCGCCACCGATCCGCGCTACTTCGGCCGCACGGCGGAGGTCGCCCTGGGCAAGAAGAGCGGCAAGGCAAACATCACCTATCACCTCGAGCTGCTGGGCAAAACGGCGACCGACGAGCAGGTGGCCGATCTGGTGGCGCAGGTCAAGGCTGCCGGCCTTGAAAAGAAGCGCCTGCTGACGCTTGAAGAATTTGAAAAGATGGTCGATTCCACGCTGTAATGACGCATCACAACGATTGAAGGAGGCAAAACGCCATGTTCAGAATCATCGACATCAGCCTGCCGCACGAAAACGGAGGCACGGAGCCGTATCCGCCGACAATCGAGTTCTCTCCCCATGAGGCCGGCGCAGAGCGCCTTGGCAAGCTGGCCGGCGTGACCGCCGACGCTTTCCCGCACCGCATGGCGCTGGCGACCGACCGCATCAGCGGCTCGAGCCATTCCGGCACGCATATCGACGCGCCGTTCCATTATTCGCCCGTGTGTGAAGGCAAGCCGAGCAAAACCGTGGATGAAGTGCCGCTGGAGTGGTGCGTGGGTCCGGGCGTGGTGCTGGATATGCGCCACAAGAACCCGGGCGATGAAATCACCATCGAGGACATGCAGCAGGCGCTTGAGAAGCTGAATTACACCCTCAAGCCCGGCGACATCGTGCTGCTGCACACCGGCTGCGACAAATACTGGGGCACCGACACGAAGACCTATCTGGCGATGCAGTCCGGCCTCGGCATCAGCGGTCTGGACTGGCTGCTCGATCAGGGCATCAAGTGCATCGGTATCGACGCGTGGACGCTTGACCGTCCGGTTTCCGCGATGGCAAAGGCGTATCACGAGACCGGCGATCAGAGTGTGCTCTGGGCAACGCATCTCTACGGCCGTCACCGCGAGTATCTGCAGATCGAAAAGCTCGGCCATCTGGAGGATATCCCGCCCGTCGGCGCATACATCTCCGCGCTGCCTGTCAAGTTCAAGGGTGCGACGGCCGGCTGGTGCCGCGCGGTCGCGATCGTGAAGGATTAATCAGCATCAAATAAGGGGCTGCCCGGCGGGCAGCCCCTTGTTGATTTCCATTGCCGTTTACAGCGGCATGTTGCCGTGCTTCTTCTCCGGCATGCTCTCGCGCTTGCCCTCGCAGGCCTCCAGCACCCTGAGCACGCGGCTGCGCGTTTCGCTCGGCTCAATCACATCGTCGATGAAGCCGTACTGCGCGGCGACATAGGGATTGGAGAATTTCTCCTCGTATTCCTGAATCTTCTGCGCGCGCTTCGCCTCGGGATCGGCCGCCGCCTTGATCTCCTTTCGGAAGACGATATTGGCCGCGCCGGCTGCGCCCATAACAGCAATCTCCGCAGACGGCCATGCAAACGTCGCATCCGCGCCCAGCGTCGAGCAGCACATGCCGATAAACGCGCCGCCGTATGCCTTGCGCGTCACGACGCTGATCTTGGGCACCGTCGCCTCGCTGTAGGCAAAGAGCATCTTCGCGCCATGGCGGATAATGCCGTCGTATTCCTGTCTGGTGCCCGGCAGGAAACCGGGCACATCCACCAGCGTCAGCAGCGGCGTATTGAAGCTGTCGCAGCAGCGGATAAAGCGCGCAGCCTTGTCCGATGCATTCACATCCAGACAGCCCGCATCCACCTGCGGCTGATTGGCAATCACGCCGACAACCCTTCCGTCAATGCGCGCATAGCCGGTGATGATATTCTTCGCGTAGCCCGGCTGAATCTCGTAAAACGAGCCCAGATCCACGATCTCCTTGATCACCGTATACATGTCGTAGCTCTTCTTGGGATTGTCCGGCACGATCGTATCCAGCTTCACCGCGCGGCGCTCCTTCTTATCGATGCTCTTCGCTCTGGGCGCCTGCTCGCGGTTGTTGGAGGGCATATAGCCAAGGAGCTGGCGCAGCTGCGCGATACAGTCCTTGTCGTCTTTGGCCAGCCTGTGCGCCACGCCGCTGACCGTGTTATGCACGGCAGCGCCGCCCAGTTCCTCTGCGCTCACCTTTTCGCCTGTCACAGAGCGAATGACGTCCGGACCGGTGATGAACATGTTGCTGCTGCCATTGACCATCAGGATATAATCCGTGATCGCCGGGCTGTATACCGCGCCGCCCGCACACGGGCCCATGATCGCACTGAGCTGCGGAATCACGCCGGAGGCAAGCGTATTGCGCCGGAAGATCTTGCCAAAGCCGATCAGCGCATTAATGCCTTCCTGAATTCTCGCGCCGCCGCTGTCCATCAGGCCCACGATCGGCGCGCCGTTTTTGAGCGCCTCATCCTGCACGCGGACGATCTTCTCCGCGTGCACCTCGCCCAGCGATCCGCCCTGCACGGTGAAATCCTGCGCATAGGCATACACCAGCCTGCCGTCCACCATGCCAAAGCCCGTCACAACGCCGTCGCCGGGCAGATCAAGACCCTCCATGCCAAACTCGCTGCAATGATGCGTGCGCAGACCGCCGATCTCCGTGAATGTATCCTTATCAAAAAGCAGCGTCAGACGCTCGCGTGCCGTCAGCTTGCCCTTTTCATGCTGAGCCTGAATCCGGGCTTCTCCGCCGCCCTTTTCGATCTTCTTTTTCTGCTGCCGCAGGCGCTCCAACTCGCTCATACCCATTATCCTTTCCGATGCATGATCCACCGCGCTGCGATAGATATATGATCTCCATGATTATATATTATATATGGATTTGCAAAAGGCTGTCAATAGCATATACATCCCTTTTCATTCCCTTTCGTCTCTTGCAGTCGTGCCGTCTTTGTGCTATCGTTATTTTATCAAACCACACGCAGAAAGGGACGAATGCGCCATGAAATATGAACAGGTCAAGTCGCTTGCCCGCTCGCTGACGGAGAATATCGCCGAGGTGATCGTCGGCAAGCAGCAGGAAACCCGGCTTGTGCTTGCCGCGATGCTCGCAGGCGGCCATGTGCTTCTGGAGGATGTGCCCGGCACGGGCAAGACCACGCTGGCCAAGTCGCTCGCCCGATCGCTGAGCTGCACGTTCTCGCGCGTACAATTCACGCCGGACCTGCTCCCGTCGGACGTGACCGGCATGCGCATCTACAGCCAGCAGACGGGGCAGTTCAGCTTTGTCCGCGGCCCGGTGTTCTGCAACGTCCTTCTGGCGGATGAAATCAACCGCGCCACGCCGCGCACGCAGTCTGCGCTGCTGGAGTGCATGGAGGAGCGCCAGGTCACCGAGGGCGGCGTCACCTATGCGCTGGACGCGCCGTTTCTGGTCATCGCCACGCAGAATCCTGTAGAGACGCAGGGCACATTCCCGCTGCCCGAGGCGCAGCTGGACCGCTTCATGATCCGCCTGTCCCTCGGCTATCCCGACGCGGAGCAGTCCGTGCGCATGCTCCGCCGCTTCATGAATGATCAGCCCCTTGATACGCTCGCGCCCGTATGCACCGCCGAAGACCTGCAGCAGGCCGCCGCGCTCACCCGCACCTGCTGCGTCAGCGACGACGTGCTGCGCTACATGAGCGCGCTGTGCGAGGCCGCCCGCGATCCCGAGAGCGTGCTGCTGGGACCGTCTCCGCGCGCGCTGCTGGCGCTGATGCGCTGCTCGCAGGCGCTGGCCGCCATCGACGGACGCGATTACGTCATTCCGGACGACGTGAAGGCGCTCGCCGTACCCGTGCTTGCCCATCGTCTGATTCTGCGCGCCGCCCGCCGGGGCACGACAGCAGCGCAGTTCATCGCCGCGCTGCTGGAAAAGGTGCCTGCGCCGACCGAGGCGCGCGCATGAGCGCGCCGGTCCTGCTGCTTGTGCTGCTGGCGCTGTATGTTTTCAGCATTCTTCTGCTCAAGTATGTCGGATTGCGCGGCCTGGGATGTACGCGCGCCTTTTCAAAGTCCGCGTATTTCGAGGGCGACGAGGGCGAGATGATCGAAATCGTGCGCAACGACCGCGCTATGATCATCCCATGGCTGCGCGTCGAGAGCGGCGTTTCACCGTATATCCGCTTCGGCCGGCAGGAAAACCTGCACACGCAAAGCCAGTCGCACACCTGCAGCCTGTTCACGCTCATGCCCTATCAGCAGATCTGCCGCCGCCACAGGGTCACATTCCTGCGCCGGGGCGCGTATAATCTGGGCAATGCTTCGCTGACGGCGGGCGATCTGTTCGGCCTGTTTGAGGCGCACCGCGAGCAGACGATGGATGTGCCCGTTCTGGTCTATCCGCGCCTGCTTGACGAGACCGCCATGCCCGCTTCGCTGAGCCTCATGGTCAGCCAGAGCGTATCCCGCCGCCATCTGCTGCAGGATCCCTTCCTCTTCCGCGGCATCCGTCCTTATCAGGCCGGCGATCCGGTGCGCGATATCCACTGGCCGGCCACGGCGCGAACCAATGATGTGCAGCTGCGCCTGCATGATCCCAGCGCACAGTGCCGCCTGCTGGTGGTGCTCAACATGCAGCTCAAGGACGCTCAGTGGGGCGAGCGCCTGATGGATTACGAACAGGACAGGATCGAATACGGCATCTCCATGGCCGCTACGCTGTGCATGCAGGCGCTGGATCAGGGATTGCCGACCGGCTTTGCCGCCAATATGCCCATCGGCGAGGACGCGACCGGCGCATTCATCGCGCCGCAGAGCGGCGAAGCCGCGCGGGAAACGCTGCTTCGCGCCTTTGCGCGCCTGCGCATCGTGCGCACGCACAGCTTCACCACATTCCTTGGCCAGCTGTGCGAATACAGCGGCATGGAGATGATCATTCTCTCCTGCTATGACAGCGAAGAGATTCAGGCCCAGCTTTCCAATCTGCGCAGGCATGGCAACCATACGCAGCTGCATCTGATCGGGGAGGGATTGCGATGACCATATTCCGTCACCTTCGCCGGTGCATGCTGCCCATGCTGCTTCAGCTGAGCGCGTTTTCCGTACTGATGTTCGTGCTGGGGCGCCCGGCTCCGCACAGCGTATGGCGACTGATGCTGTTCCCCGCGGCAAACGCCGTGTTTGCAGCGCTGCTCATTGCCGTGCCGGGCCGCATGCGCGTGCCGTTGTTTGCCGCCTGCAGCGCAGCAGCCGTCGCCGCAGGATTCATGCTCTTTCCGGGCAGGCCGCAGCTGCTGGTCATGCCCGTATCCGGCGCAGTGGTGCTGTTCATCTCGCTGTCCTTTGCCGACAAAGCGCCGGAGGAAACCTCTCCGTTTTTCTATATGGGCACGCTGCTCACGCAGTTTGCCGTGCTCTTTCTGATGCATTTTTCTCAGGATCAGAAACCCTCATACGACGTGCTGTATATGCTGCTGCAGGGCGGCTTTGTGCTCTATCTTCTGCTCCTGCTGCTCTCGTTCAGCCGCATCAGCCTGAACAATGCGACACTCTCGCGCTACCGTCTGCCCGGCGTCATCTCCCGGGTATGCACGGTGCTGACCGTCTGTTTCTTCGCGCTGGCGCTGGCGCTTTCCTCGCTGCCCGCCGTGATCTCGTTCGTCTATCTTGCCGCGCGCACGCTGAGCAGCGCCTTTGAGCAGGCGCTTCTGTTCATCATCAATCTGTTTGCCGAAGAGAGCAGCGGCGGTTTTCAGGGCGGGGCCATGCCCATGCTGCCCACGGGTTCCGGCTTCATCGAACAGGAGCCGTCGGCGCTTGCCCGCATGCTGGAAAAGGCCGCAGAAATCCTGACCATCATCGTGATTGCTGTGGGCTGCATGCTGCTTGTGCGCCTGATCGTCCGGCTTCTCCTGCGCCTTGCGCGTCATCTGATTGCGCGTTTTGCGCACTATGCCGCAGCCGCCACCGAGGATTACAGAGACGAAATCACCGACACACGCACCGAAGAATCCGACCGCTCGTTCAATCTGCTTCGCCGGCGCGCCGCACGCAGCCGCCCTGCATATCCCGATACGCCTGCCGGCAGGATACGGCGCAGCTATCACCGCCTTCTGCTTGCCCACGGCCAATGGAAAGCCGGCTCCACCGCGCGCGAAAACCTGCCCGATGCTGCCGCCGCGCTGTACGAACGCGCGCGCTACAGCGCTCATCCCGTCACAAACGAGGATGCCGCACAATTTGATCAGCAGACACGCCGGCTGTAATAACAGAAACTTCCGCCAGAGCCGGTATCCGGCGGAAGAATTGCTGCAGCAAAAGCCCCGGAAATCCTGAATCTGCAGGATTTCCGGGGCTTTGCTTGTGAAAGGGTTTTTTCCGCTCTTCTGCCATATCCGGTTTTCTCATGACAACTTACGATTTTTCATCATTAAAGCCACATGAGACAACTGCAAATGAATGACAAAAAAGAGGAGGATCTATGTAAAAGCACAAATGTGCCGGCATTGGTGTGAGCCTTTACTGTTTTTCGGCTCTCGTCCTCACAGCAGTTTTCTTTTCCGGTTTTGGAGAAGTCTTTTCGCTGTTCTTCTTCGAAGAGGCCGCCTTCCGGGCCGCAGGCTTCCTGATGACCTTGCCCTCCTTGAGCACAACCGCCGTCCTTGCCGGAAGATACAATTCCACATAGAACTGTCCGTCGAACTCCTTGGCCGGATACACCTGATGGGCCACCTGGTCAAAGCCGCCGTATTGGCCATCGTCGCTGCAAAGCTCCACAGTATAATCGGCATTGTGCGGCACAGGCACAAGCACATCGGTCAGGGAATTGCCCGCATGGAAATTAAACGCGAACAGCAGTCCATGGCGGTAGAACGCAACCGTCTGTTCCGGCGCTTTCATCAGTCTGAGATCGCCGAAACGGGAATCAAACATCTTGCTCTTCTTCGTCAGTGCCACCATGTCCCGGTCGAATTCACTCAGCCACTGATACTTGAGCAGAGCATTCTCCTTCAGGCTCCACTGGCGGCGGCAGTAGTGGAAGCTCCAGCCGTTGCCCTCGCGCGGAAAGTCGATCCATTCGGGATGACCGAATTCGTTGCCCATGAAGTTCAGATACGCTTCGCCGGCAGCGCCAAGTGTGAACAGACGGATCATCTTGTGCAGCGCAATCGCACGGTCGATCACCGGATTGTGGCAATCCTTGTTCATATCCGTGTACATCGCCGCATCTGCCAGGCGGAAGATCATCGTCTTATCACCCACCAGCGCCTGATCGTGACTCTCTACATAGGCGACGGTATTCTCTCCCGGACGGCGCAGACACATTTCGCCCCACATCCTGTTGATGTCCCAGAATTCGTCCTGCGTCTCCTTCACCGTGCGCACCCACATGTCCGGCAGGCCCATACCCAGACGATAGTCAAATCCAACGCCGCCATCTTCGATCGGCAGGCCCATGCCCGGCATGCCGGACATATCCTCGGCGATGGTGATCGCACGCGGGTTCACCTCGCGGATGAGCTCGTTGGCCAGCTGCAGATAGGTGATCGCCTCGACATGCGTGTTGTAGGAGAAATACTTATCATTAGAATCAAAGTTCACACCAAGACCATGATCATGATAGAGCATGCTCGTCACGCCGTCAAAACGGAATCCGTCAAAGTGATACTCCGTCATCCAGAACTTGAGGTTGGAGAGCAGGAAGTGGATCACGCCGGTTTTGCCATAGTCAAAACACTTGGTGCCCCAAGCCGGATGATCGCCCTTTTCGCCGGCATGGAAGAATTGCCACTCGGTGCCGTCGAACATATTGATGCCCTCTGCCGTATTCTTCACCGCATGGGAATGCACGACGTCCAGCAGCACGCGGATGCCCAGCCTGTGCGCCTTATTGACCAGATACTTGAGGTCTTCCGGGCGGCCAAACCAGCTGGAAGCGGCAAAGAAGCTCGACACCTGATAACCGAAGCTGCCGTAATACGGATGCTCCATGATGGCCATCAGCTGCACAGTGTTATATCCGGCCTCCTTGATGCGCGGAAGCACCTTGTCGGCAAACTCCAGATAGCTGCCAACCTTGCCCTCCTCCTGCGCCATGCCGACATGCGCCTCATAGATATAGAGCGAATCCTCGCCCTTGAAGCGGCCGTCCGTCCATTTGAATGGCTTGCTTTCATCGACAACCTCGGCACAGAAAGCAGTGGTTGCGGTATCCTGAACGACACGGCGCGCATAGAGGGGAATATGCTCCGTGCGCGTCATGTTGGCGTCCACGATGGTCTTGACCTTGCAGCCGTCCCAGAGCGCATCATCTCCCTCAAGCACCAGCTCCCAATTGCCATCGCCGATATTGGTCAGCGGATGGCTGAGCCACTGCCAGTTGTTGAAATCGCCGGTGAGATAGAGCTGATGCGCGCTGGGCGCCCACTCGCGATAGACCCAGCCGCCCTCGATACGATGGAAGCCGTAATATTCATGCGCATTGGCAAAGTCGATCAATCTGCCTTCTTCGCCAATCAGGCGGCGCTTCGTATCGCGATAAAGCTGCATGCGCAGATCGATATCGCCGGAAAAGCATTGCAGCTGAGGGTTGAGTTCAAGAATCCTGTACATATATTCTCCCTTGATTGTTTCAGCACTTGAGCATGTCCAGCGTACAGGTTTTGGCAATGCTCTTTCTCAGCATTGCGCGCAGCGGCAGCACGCTGGACGGAGATACGGACAGCTCGTCGATGCCCATAGCCAGGAACGTGGGCAGCAGAGAAAGATCCGCGCCCAGCTCACCGCAGATGCCGATCCAGATGCCCGCTTTGTGCGCAGCATCCGCCGCCATCTTCACCGCGCGCAGCACGGCGGGATGATGCGGATCGTAGAACTTGCCCAGATCGTTGCACTGACGGTCACAAGCCAGCGTGTACTGCGTCAGATCGTTGGTGCCCACGGAGAAGAAGTCTACCTCCCTGGCCAGTTCTTCTGCAATGAAGACGGAAGACGGCGTTTCAATCATGATGCCGATCTCCGTATCCTTGCTGTAGGGAATACCCTCTTTTTCCAGCTCTGCCATTACCTTCTGGCAGGCACGCCTGCACTCGCGCACCTCCCATACAGAGGTGATCATCGGAAACATGATCGCAATCTTTCCATATGCAGACGCACGATACAGCGCGCGCAGCTGGCTGCGGAATACCTCCGGCCTGTTCAGGCAGATGCGGATTGCGCGCACGCCGAGGGCGGGGTTCTCCTCCTTCTTCATATCGAAGTAATCCACCTGTTTATCCGCACCGATATCCAGCGTGCGGATGATGACACGCTTGCCGTTCATCGCAGCGGCGACAGTCTTGTACGCCTCGAACTGCTCGTCCTCCGTCGGATAATCGTTCGCCGCCAGATAGAGGAACTCGCTGCGGAACAGGCCGATACCCTGACCGTCATTGGCGATCACGGCGGAGACGTCCTCCACAGAACCGATGTTGCAGTAGACATTCACCTTCTGGCCGTCCAGCGTCACATCCTCCTGGCCCTTCATGCTGCTCAGAAGCGCTTTCAGTTCCTCTTGCTTATCCAGCTTTTCCTTGAGTGCCAGCACGGTCAGCTCGTCCGGCTCAATATACAGGCTGCCGGTTTCTCCATCCACGTAAGCCAGGCGTCCACCCAATTCATCCTTGAGCGCATCTCCCAGACCGCAGATCGCCGGAATGCCCATCGTGCGTGCCAGAATCGCCGTATGGCTGTTGCCAGAGCCGCCCCGCGTGGCAAAGGCGAGGATCTTGCTCTTGTCCAGCTGGATCGTTTCCGACGGCGCAAGGTCATCCGCCGCAAGAATCACCGGCTCATCGGAATCAATGCCGCCTTGGGTAATGCCCAGCAGATTATTCACCAGCCTGCGGGCCACGTCGCGCACATCTGCCGCACGCGCGCTCATATAGGCGTCGTCCATCGCCGCAAACATTCCGGCAAACTGCTCGCCCGCCTGCTCCACGGCATATTCCGCGCAGCAGCCTTCCTCTTCTATTAAGGAGATGATCGCCTCGACCATATCCTCATCCTCGACAAACATCGCGTGCGTTTCAAAGAGAATCGCGGACTCATCGCCCGCTTCTTCCCTGCAGCGGTCGGCAAGCGCTGTCAGCTGCAGGGTCGCCGCTTCCTGCGCGGCGGCAAAACGCGCCTTCTCGGCCTCAACATCCTCCGCGATGCGCTTGGTAACGGTATTATCCTGACGCTTAAAGAAATAGAGCTGTCCCTTGACGACGCCCTTGGACACGCCCTTGCCCTGAAGTAAAACCATGTTTTTTCCTCCCCGAATGGTCTGTTGTGTTTCAATCGCATGCGTCTATTCAGATCACGCCTGCATAGACGCATACGATTACGGATCCCGCAGCACAGAGCAGAGAAGGGGGTTCCTGCTCTGTGCTGCGGATCAAGAAAAGAGGTGTTTATCGGAAACCGCTTTCCCAAGCCAGCGGATGTCCGTGTTACAGATTGGACGTGAAGAAATCGTCCATCGCGGCGATCGCCGCTTCCTCGCTCGGGCCTTCGGCCACGACGGTCACGACGCTGCCCTGCTTAACGCCCAGGCTCATGATCTTCATCAGCTGGGTAGCCTTGGCAGTCTTTCCATTGCAGGTCACAGTGATTTCAGTGTCGGCGTAGGTCTTGGCGGCCTTGGCCAGCATGCCGGCCGGACGAGCGTGGATACCCAGAGCGTCGGTGATGGTGTAGTTAAACTGCTTCATTTTTATTCTCCTCCTGCTTTTTCAGCAAATGATAAGCTTCCCAGTTCATGCGGCCATAGCACTTGGTCATGTCCAGCATGTCCAGTTCCTTCGTCAGCTGCTGCTTTGTCACGCGCCAGCGCCAGTTGGCGCCGATGGTAGACGGCTTATTCATGCGGCAGCTGTTGTCAAGGCCGAGCCAGTCCTGCATCGGCACGATGCAATACTTGGCGTTGGAGCGCATCGCCGCAGCGATGAAGGGTTTGTAAAGTTCCTCTTTGGGTGTATGCATGTCATAGAGATAGCGGCGGGCCATCTCAAGCTCTTCCTCTGTGATGGAATCCATCCAGCCTGCAACCGTCTCATTGTCATGCGTACCGGTATAAGCGACGCAGTTTTCCACGTAATTGTGCGGCAGATAATCGTTGGCAGAGCCGGAATCGCGTGAATCAAACGCAAACTCAAGCACCTTCATACCCGGAAATCCGCTCTCGCGCACAAGCTGGCGCACGGTGTCAGTTACATAGCCCAGGTCCTCCGCAATCACCTCATGCCAGCCGAGATTCCACTGCGCACATCGGAACAGATCAATGCCCGGTCCCTTCTCCCAGTGTCCCGTCTTGGCATTCTCGCTGCCGGCAGGAATGGAGAAATACTCGTCAAAGCCGCGGAAGTGATCGATGCGCGTCACATCGTAAAGCTGATAGCAATACCAGAGGCGGCTCATCCACCAGCTGTAGCCGGTCTGCTTGTGATAGTCCCAGCGGTAAAGCGGATTGCCCCAGAGCTGGCCGTCCGCCGAGAACCCGTCCGGCGGGCAGCCGGCTACAGCGGTGGGCATGTTATTCTCGTCCAGCTGGAACAGCTCCGGGTGCGCCCATGTATCCGCACTGTCCATCGCGACATAGATCGGGATATCGCCGATGATCTTCACGCCGTTAGTATTGGCATAAGCTTTCAGCGCGCGATACTGCTGACTGAACTTGAACTGCAGATACTGCTGGAACTCGATGTCAAAGTACAGCTCGCGGCGGTAATAATCCAGCGCATAGCCCCAGCGCAGGCGGATATCCTCCGGCCACTCATACCAGCACTTGCCGCCGAAGAAATTCTTGAGCGCCATAAACAGCGCGTAATCGGCAAGCCACCAGCTGTTTTCCGAAACGAAGCGCTGATATTCGCCGTCGCGGCTGATATCCGCGCGCTCGTAAGCCCTGCGCAGCAGCGGATAGCGGACAGAGTAGAGCTTTTCGTAATCGATATCCTGCTCGTCTGAGCCAAAGTCGCAGCTGTCGCATTCCTCGCGCGTGAGCACGCCCTCCTCGATCAGCTTGTCCAGGCTGATGAAGTACGGATTGCCGGCGAAGGTGGAGAAGGACTGATACGGAGAATCGCCGTAGCTGGTCGGGCACAGGGGCAGGATCTGCCAGAAGGTCTGTCCTGCATCCCGCAGATAATCGACAAAGTCGTAGGCGGCTTTGTCAAAGCAGCCGATGCCGTATTTGGACGGCAGGCTGGTGATGGAAAGAAGAACACCGGCGGATCTGCTCATGGCGGATACGCTCCTTTCGATTTGCGTTTACGTGGTTTCGATCTTGATGCCGAAGTGATCGGAGACGACAGGACCGTTTTCCCCATTGAAAATGACCTTTGAAGACAGGACCGGCACGCTGTGGCTGCACCAGATCTGATCGATGCGCATGCCCTCGAGCTTCTCCGGCTCGGCGAGCTTGTCGCGCCAGCCATCGATGACGCCGCGCACGGTCATGCCGCCGTCTTTCTCGCGGGCAAGCAGATACGTATCCTGCCATCCGCTTCTGGCGATCAGGTCATAGCTTTCATGGCGCACCTCAGCCGGGCCGTTGAAATCGCCCATCAGCCAGACAGGCGCTTTCTTCTGCTTTTCGCAAAGCATGCGGCTCAATGTCTTCCACTGATGGCGGAAAGGTTCCTCACTGTCGTTCCACCAGCCCATATGTACGGTATAAAACCAGTCGTCCATATCTTCCAGCTGCACGCCGAGCACCTTACGCGTCTTCCAGTTGGTGTACTCGTCCACGCCGCTGATGCAAAAAGCCTCTGCATGCCGGATTTTATGATTCGGGCAGAGGATCGCCAGACCCTCGTCGTACTTGCCGTAGCCGATCTTGATCGGCTGCCATGCCCACGAAACGGGAATGCCGGCAAGATGCAGCCGCTTGGCGATCACCGCGGCGTGATTATCCTCGCGCAGCGGCACGCCGTGGGAGAGCCGCATCAGCCCTCTGTGCATGTGCGGCGGCGCCTTGGGCGCAGCAATGGTCTGGTTGACCTCCTGCAGGGCGATGACGTCCGGCTGCTCAGCCAGAATGCGATTCACAAACCATTCCAGCTTTCCGGCGTAGTTTTCTTCCTGAAGGCTGTGTGTGTTGAGTGTCAGGAGTTTCATCTTCATTCACCTCATGGGCTGTTAGGGGCACAGCCTGCTCTGCTGCCCGGCATACGCCGTGAAGGGGAGGACGGCGCATGCTGCGCAGCAGAGCGAGGCTGGTCACTTAGGGAGATGTATCCTTCCGGCCTCGGCTGCATCAGAAGCAATTCATGCTGCAGATTCGTCGGAAATGGGTGCGGGCACAGCCCGCTTAGAGAATGTCGTTGATATCGGACTTGAGCACGTCCGCCTTCGGGCCGTAAACAGCCTGAATGCCTCCGTCCTTGATAAGCAGGCTCAGCGCGCCCTCGGCCTTCCATGCAGCCAGATCCGCCACCTTGGCGGTATCCTTGACGGTCACGCGCAGACGGGTCATGCAGGCGTCCACCAGCGTGATATTCTCGCGGCCGCCCAGCAGCGCAATGATGCGCTCAGCCTGGCTGTTGCTGCCACTGGCCTTCGCCTCAGCCGGAGCAGTTTCGTCAGCGCTGCTCTCGTCGGTGTAGTTGCCCAGACGGCCCGGGGTTGCCAGCTTCAGCCTGCCGATCATGATGTAGCCCACCGCATAGCCGATCACCAGGAACGCGGCGCAGCAGATCAGGAAGTTGACGATGTCCATGCCAAGGCCCGCCTTCAGGCTCATCGGCACACGGGTGAGGAACTCCAGATTGCCAAAGGAATGCAGGCGCAGATCGATGACGCCCGCCATCGCGAACGCACAGCCCTGCAGGATGGCGTAGACGATGTACAGCGGCAGCGCGCAGAACATGAACATGAACTCAATCGGCTCTGTGACGCCAGTGAGGAACACGGCCAGCGCAGTGGAAACGAACATGGAGCGGTACTTGGCGCGCTTGTCGGCGTCCACGCGGCGATACATCGCCAGCGCGATGCCCAGCAGCAGGCCGGTCGCGCCGATCATCTGGCCAACCTTGAAGCGGGCCGGGATGACGGTGGCCATCAGGTTTTCATAGGCAGCCATGTTGCCGGCGTCCTTGAAGTTGATCAGGTCAGTGATCCATGCGAGCCACAGCGGATCCTGACCGAAGACCTCGGCGCCCGCGTTAATGCCGGTCTGGATCATATAGGTGCCGCCGAAGGAGGTGTAGTTCATCGGGATGGTGAGCATGTGATGCAGGCCGAAGGGCAGCAGCAGACGCTCGAGCGTGCCGTAGATGAAGGGAGCCAGCACCGGGGCAGTATCCGCGGAATTGGCGATCCACACGCCGAAGTTGTTGATACCGGTCTGGATCACCGGCCAGACGACGGCCATGATCAGGGAGATGACGACGGAGTACGCGATAACCGCCATCGGCACGAAGCGCTTGCCGTTGAAGAAGGCGAGGGCGTCCGGCAGCTTGCGGAAGTTGTAGAACTTGTTGTAGACCACGCCGCCGACAAAGCCCGCGATGATGCCGACGAACACGCCCATGTTGAGCGCCGGAGAACCGAGGATATTGGTGAAGTAGTTGCCAACCAGCATCTCCTGACCGAAGAAGGAATGCACAACCGCGCTGCTGTCCGCCAGCATATCGGTGGTCACGCCGAACACCGCGCCGGTGATGCGGTTGATGAGGATAAACGCGATCACGGCCGCAAACGCGCCGCCCGCGCGCTCCTTGGCCCAGCTGCCGCCGATCGCCGCAGCAAAGAGGATGTGCAGATTGGTGATGATGGCCCAGCCGATGTTTTCCATCGTGGAGCCGATGGTCATCAGGATGGCAATGTCGCCGCCCATCATCTGAATCAGCTTGCCGATGGAGAGCATCATGCCGGCGGCGGGCATCACCGCGATAACCGTCATGAGCACCTTGCCCAGCTTCTGCAGGAAGTCGAAGTTGATAAAGCTCTTCTTTTCCTTCTTCTCTTCCTTCTTCTCATCAGGCGTCTCCTGTGCGGCAGCCGGAGCAGTCTCTTCCTGCTTCGCCTCGCCAAGGGCGAGCACAGCGTCCTTGCCTGCGGTGACATGGCCTTTGGCAGCGGTCATCACCAGCCCGTCCGCGCCGTCGCACACCAGTACCGGCGTGATAGTCGGGATGTTGTTCTTTTTCAGCACATTCAGATCGACCTCGGCGACCAGTTCGCCGGCCTTCACCTTGTCGCCCTCCTTGACATGGGCGGTAAAGCCCGCGCCCTTAAGCGCAACGGAATCGATGCCCACGTGCACCAGAATCTCCAGACCGTCATCGCTGGTGAAGCCATAAGCATGCAGCGTTTCGGACACGGTGGAAATCTCGCCGTCGACAGGACTTACAATCTTTCCATCCTCCGGAATGATGGCAGCGCCGTCACCCAGAACCTTTGCTGAGAAGACCTCATCAGGCACATCTCTCAGTGCGATCACCTTGCCGCTCAGCGGCGCGATGACCTTCTTTTCATTGTCCATGCGTACACCTCTTCGTCTAATATTGTTGTTTGCGCAAATTTGCATTTATGTTTGCATTGCGTTTCTGCAAATACTATAATGCATTTACGCAAATTTTGCAAACAATTTTCTTATACTTTTCTATTTTTGTTGCATAATATCAATCTGTACGACGACATTTTGGGCATGTATGCAAGTATATTACCCGGTTTTGCACGCCGTTTGCGCAAATTTGCATGCAACGCACTTGACAAGAACCGATTTTTCCTCTACAATAGACGCATATAAGGAGTGAACAACATGGCCGTAACGATTAAAGACGTCGCCTCTCTTGCAGGCGTTTCCCCTTCTACAGTGTCCCGCGTATGCAACGACAATCCATCCATCAGCAAAGAAACGCGCGAGCGTGTGCGCAAGGCAATGGCGCAGCTGGGCTATGAGCTCAGTCCTGCATCCATCACCGCGCAGGAATCCCGCGCCATCCGCATGGTGGGTATTATTCTGCCGGCTTCTCAACGCGAAACCTATGACAATTCCTTCTATCTGGAAGCGATCCGCGGCGTAAGCAAGTACTGCAACATGCACGGCGCCGCCAGCATGATCATCACCGGCAGGGATGATCACGAGGTGCTGCTCGCGCTGGAAAATGTGCGCGCAAGCGGACAGACTGACGGCTTTATCCTCATGTATTCCAAGAAGAACGATCCTGTCGTGGAATACCTGGTGGAGCACGGCCTTCTGTATGTGCTCATCGGCAAGCCGAGCCAGAGCGAGACGCCCACGATCTGCATCGACAACGACAATCTGCTTGCCGGACACGAGGCAACGGATTATCTGTATGATCTTGGCCACAGGCGCATCGCCTATCTGAGCAGCGGCAATACCTATCTTTTCTCCGCTGACCGCAAGAGCGGCTATCAGCTTTCGATGCTTCAGCATAATCTCCCCGTTCTTGAGGAGGACTGCGTGGAGCTGGACGGCCTGCGCGAGGACAGCACGGACAAGCTGCGCGCGCTGCTGCAGCGTGAGGACCGCCCCACCGCCGTGGTCGTCAGCGACGATCTGCTTGCCGTCTCCCTGGAGCGCATCTGTATTCAGATGGGCCTGTCTATCCCGGACGATCTTTCCATCATCTCCTTCAACAATTCTTTCCTCGCGCAGCTTACCACGCCGCAGCTCACCAGCGTGGACGTCAATTCCCTGCAGCTGGGCTACGAGGCCGCCAGCCAGATCGCCAATCATGCAGATAACCCGAATCTGATGGCGAGCAAGATCATCGTGCCGCACAGAATCGTTGAAAGAAGCAGCTGCAAAGCCGTTAAATAGTCATAATGACAAATCCTCCTATGTTACATTGTGCGACTGCCAGGTCTTTTTCAATGTAACACAGGAGGATTTTTGTGCATCGCTTAAGCTTTACCCTCCACCAGCTGAGCTGGTGGTTTTCTTTTTCCAAAAAAACTCTCAAATCTGACCAGATACAGTCAGATTTGAGAGGTAAAAGACGCTTTGACATTATTCCTTTGAAAAGGCTGATGTCCTCAATTTGTCCTCATCGGGAACTTATCAAGCCTGAAAATCCGCATAAATCAAGGATTTCTGACTTCTTTCTGATCATTCCCGCTCGCCGAATGAAATCCATTTCTAAACGGTTTTGTTTAGGCAATTTGTCATCTCGTGATTCGTTTTGATCTCAATTACAAGAATTCCTGCGTGCATGGGTTTGTCAGGTTGTATGATTCTTAAAATCAGCCCGCAGACGCCCGGGGAATGCTCAGCGGATGTACCACCCATAGTCGTATCCGTATTCCGGCGCAGGACTGCAGGGACGCAGCATGACATGCGCAACGGCGTTGCGGGAAAGCGTCACTTTCGCATTTTCCCCCTTCACAAGCAGGCGGGAGGTACAAAGCGGCTGCGCGGCTGTGCGGAGGAAATCAAGCTCCCGGCGCGTAAGGCTCGCCGGTTCGCCCATCTCATGCCATACCTTGAGCGGATTGCAGACCTCTTCGTCCACCATGCTCAGGAGCATCGTGTATTCGCCCGGCTCAGGCAGCGCAATGCCAACCTCCAGCGGCGTATTCCCCTCAGGACACAGATTCCACAGCACGCCCTCATAGCTGCCGTCCGGATTCTTCACAAGCACGGCGTTTTCGCTGCGATAAATGGGCTCGCCCTTGAGCCGATTGAAAAAGGCGAAGGTCCACATCGTGGGCTTGGGAATCAGGCCGTTTGCGATCATGCCGAAGCCGCCGTGGAAGGGGCGCGACGGCACGCCCAGTTCTTCAAATACATCGCCGAAGGTCCAGTAGGAATAGCTGGCGGCCACATCGCCCAGGCACCCCAGCAGCCCCGCGATATATGCAGCATTGAGGTTGGTATCATGAATCGGGCACAGGGGATTGTAGGAGGTATTGAACTCGGTGATATGCATCTCCATCCCGCGGTACTCAGGATAGCTGTCGATGATCTCGCGCGTGCGGCGCATCTCGCTGAGCGTATCCTCCGGATTGCACATCAGGTGATAGGTATAGCGGCCGATCTTGGCGGTCTGCTGGCCCATATATGCATGCCGGGTCACAAAGTCCAGCGGAAGGCGCTCGTCGCGGCAAAAGCGCAGGAAATCGTCCACCCATTCCTGCGATCCCGTGCCGCCGCATATGGCCGGTCCGCCCACGCGCATATCCGGCAGAATCTCTTTGACGGCCTTCGCCGTAGCGGCGTAGAGCTCAAAATACTTCGCCTTGTCCGCATTCTCCCAGAAATTGACGAGGTTCGGCTCATTCCATACCTCGCACGGCCAGCGGCAGACCTCTTCATAGCCGTAGCGGTCGCGAAGGTGAGCAAGTGTCGCCTTCACCATCGCCGTCCACTTGTTCATATCCGCCGGCGGGGTGACGTTGCCCGCCCAGTAGAATATGGTCTGCGTACCGGAAGCCATCTTTTTGGGCATAAAGCCCAGCTCCAGAAACGGGCGCAGACCAAGGCGCAGATAGCTGTCCATCACGCGGTCAAGATAGGTGAAGCTGTAAGCCTCATGCAGGACGCCCTGCGCATCGGTATAGGGCTGGTAGATCGCCATATCATCGCAGAACAGGCCATGACCGCGAATATGGGCAAAGCCCGCAAGATCCTGCGCCATCTCCAGCTGATCCAGATACTCCTTTTGCAGGGCGAGCCCCATGCGGCCCGTGCCTACGCAATAAGCTGCATGATTGTGAAATTCTGCACGGCTGTTTCCTCTCAGGGCAATATCAATTCTCTTCATTGGCTTTCCTCCCCGCCGGCAAAGGCGGCTTGCTGAAACTTTGCATAGTCAAACACAAATTGCTGCTCCTTGTCAGGCCGCGCCTCACGCGTATCGGTCTTTCGGCCCATATCCGCCCGGGGCGCCGCGCTAAGCGCCTCATCCGTCAGCCCCTGCAAAAAGGCTTCGAATGAGCTGCGCGGATAGAGCCGCGCCCTGTGCGGGCAAAGCACCTGCTCAAATGGAAGCCTCAGCAGCGCGCGTACATTCTCCCTGTATGCCTGCGCAGGCAGCGCCTCCGGGAAAAAGAGCCATGTGCAGGGATTCCAGTCGTCGCCGGTGAGCAGCAGCCTTCTTTCCGGCACGTAAACCACCGCGCTGCCCGGCGTATGCCCGGGGCAGAGAATGGCCTGCGCTGTCATGCCGCCAAGATCGATATTCCCTTCATCAAGCGCTTCGGGCTTCGGCATAGGTGCAGTCAGATAATCCTTTGGAACAGCAAATCCCTTCGCCTGCGCCTGCTGCGCGACCGCGCGCCGCTGCGCCTCGCCCGTGTATACAGGCCATGCAGGCAGATCCCGGGCAAACATACGGGTCTTTACGAACCAGCGCGCGCCCAGCGCGTGATCGTGATGGGCATGGGTCAAAAGCACGGTGAGCGGCTTGTCCGTAAGGCTGCGCACCATCGCCGAGACGTCCTCCAGCCCGTATCCCGTATCCACCAGAAGAGCCCGCTCTTCCCCTGTCAGCAGCGTCATATATACGCCCATGGCGTCGCCGATGTGATACACGCCCTGCAGCACCTGCTGCACAGAAAATCCTTCCATGGCCCATCCCCCTTTCCTGTATTCAGCTATTCGACGGAGCGTCCATTTTTCCTTTGCACGCAGGTATACAGAGCAATATCTGAGCATTCACGCGCAAAATCTACCTTGTTCGTCCATCGGACAGATGCTATAATGAATAAAAGCAAACCCAAAATTCTGTACAGGAATACCAACCAAAGAAAGGAAACCTTTCCCATGAAGCATTCAGATCACAGCCTCACCTGGCTGACCTGCCTTCCGGAAGCGGTTCCCGCACAGGCTGTCACGCCGCTGGACGTCGCACGTGCCGAAATCAACCAGGCGCTCGCCGTGATGCAGCATTCCATACCCGTTGTCCTGCGCCCCGATTCCACGCTTAGCGAGAGCTTCTGTCTCGAGCGTGAGGGGGAGGGCTATATTCTTACCGGCGGCAGCACAGGCATCCTCTATGGCGCGTATCGCCTGATTATGTCCCTCAAGACTGGCGGAACACCGCCTTCCGGTGTGCAGCAGCCGCGTTATGCGCTGCGTATGCTCAACTGTTGGGACAATGCAGAGGGCACCATCGAGCGCGGCTACTCCGGCCGTTCGCTCTTCTTTGAGGACGGGCGCTTTGATTATGATCCTGTGCGCATGCGCCAGCTCGCCCGTATGCTGGCCAGCGTCGGCGTCAACGTCATCTGCATCAACAATGTCAACGTCCATGACCCCGCGCACAAGCTGATTGAGGAGGACTGGCTGCCCCAGTTATCGGATCTTGCGGCCATCTTCCGCCCTTATGGCGTGCGGCTCATGGTTTCCATCGATTATGCGCATCCCCTGCGCTGCGGCCTTGATACCGCCGATCCGCTCGATCCCCGCGTTGCGGACTGGTGGAAAACGCGCGCGCAGCTTGTATACCGCTATATTCCGGATCTGGCCGGCTTTCTCGTCAAGGCGGACAGCGAGCACAGGCCCGGCCCCTTCACCTATGGCCGTACCCACGCGGACGGCGCGAACATGCTTGCCCGCGCCCTCGCGCCCTTCGGCGGCGCGCTGGTGTGGCGCTGCTTCGTATACAACTGCCTGCAGGACTGGCGCGACACGAAGACCGACCGCCCCATGGCCGCCTACAAGCATTACGCCTGCCTGGACGGGCAGTTCGACCGCAACGTGATCCTGCAGATCAAAAACGGACCGTTTGACTTCCAGGTGCGCGAGCCCGTCTCCCCGCTGCTTCTGGCCATGGCACACACGAACATGGCGCTGGAGGTGCAGCTTGCCCAGGAATACACCGGCCACCAGATTGATATCTACGCCATGCCGCCCATGTGGAAGGAGATCTTTGACGACCTGCCCAAGGAGCGCATCACGGCCATGGCAGCCGTGGGCAACCTCGGCCGCGACATGAATTACACCGGCCATCCATTTGCGGCGGTCAATCTCTTTGCCTTCGGCCTGACGGCATGGAACCCGGATACCGATCCCGCTGCGCTGATCCGCACATGGTGCCGCCTGAGCTATGCGCTTCCCGCCGCGCAGGAGGATGCGCTTGTCTCCCTGCTGCTTGGCAGCCGCGGCGTGTACGAAAAATACACCGCGCCGCTCGGTCTTTGCTGGATGGTGGAGCCCCACGGCCACTACGGCCCCTCGCCCATGGGCTACGAATACGCGCTCTGGGGCACCTATCACAAGGCCAACCGCGACGCAGTGGGCATCGACCGCACGGCGTCCGGAACCGGCTATACGCGCCAGTACGACAAGACGCTCTGCGATAAATATGAGAACCTGAACACCTGTCCGGACAATCTCAAGCTCTTCTTCCACCGCCTGCGCTACGATTACGTCATGGCGGACGGGCGCACGCTGATCCAGCGGATCTACGACGACCACTTCGAAGGCTGCGAGGAAGCGGAGGCGATGGCCCGCGTGCTTGAAACGCTTGATCTGCCCGAGCCCGACCGCAGCGAGGCTGCACGGCGCATGGCCCTGCAGCTCAAAAATGCGCGCGAATGGCGCGACGTCACCAATACGTTCTTTTACCGCCTCAGCGGCGTAAGCGACGCAAAGGGCCGCAGAATCTACGACTGATCCGCCGCAGCGCAGATCACACAGGAGGGAGCATACGCGTGAGGGAATCCTTCAGCAGCCTGCGGCAGATTGAACATCACAACAACGATACCATCCGCCTGTACGACAACACGCAGGCGGACGATTATCCCGCCCACTGGAACAATGCGTTCGAAATCATCATGCCGGTAGAGAATACCTACACCGTCTGCATCAGCGATACGTTTTACGAGATTTATCAGGACGAGGTGCTGATCATTCCCGCAGGTTCCGTGCATGAAATCTTCGCGCCGGAGTGCGGCAGGCGCTTCATCCTCATGGCGGATCAGAGCCTTTTCTACACCGTGGAAGGCCTGGCCGCCGTGCAGCACTGCTTCTATCCCTGCGTGCACCTGCGCCACGACCGGAACGAAGCGCTGCTCTCTCAGGTGCGCAGCTGCATCGAGGATGCGATCGCTGAGCTCACCGCACAGGATTACTTCAGCCGCGCCGCCGCGCGCCTGTCCATGAGCCGCATGTTCGTGCTCATCGCACGTGATCTGATGAACGGAGAAGCGCCAAGCCGCCGTACAGACCGCCACCGCCACCAGCAGACCATGGCCGTCTTCCTGGATGTGTGCAGCTATATCTCCGATCATTGTACTCAGAAGCTGACCCTTGCAGATGTTGCTGCCTACAGCGGCTACAGCAAGTATCACTTTGCACGCATGTTCAAGGCCTATTCCGGCATGAGCTTTTACGATTTCTTCCTGCGCCAGCGCATGCTGCTGTGCGAAAAGCTGCTCAGCGATCCGGATCTCTCCATTACGGAGGTTGCGCTGCGCAGCGGTTTCGGTTCCATCGCCACGTTCAACCGCATCTTCAAGCAATACGAAAAGATGACCCCCAGCGAATACCGCCACCTGCATCAGCATCTGCCCGGCTCCCGCCCGGATGCAGACGATGACCACCCTAAAATAGCAATATTTGAGCAGTAAAGAGCCATTGTTGATTGGTGATCATTTTGTGGCGAATGTTAGAATTTTTATAGTATTATTCGGATTGATTATCTTTTTTGCCGCAAAAGCATTCATCGTTTATGAGCGGTTTGCAAAATGCCACTATCATTAATGAGGAGGGGTTTTGATTGAAGAACACGCAGGCGGCTCTTCGCAGGCCGCACAAAAAGCTGTCCTGGCGCAATTACATGAAGCGATATGGTACGCTGTATCTGCTGCTTCTGCTGCCCATCATCTTCTTCATCATCTTCCGCTATCTGCCCATGGCCTATATCACCATGGCCTTCAAGCAGAATAACATCATCAAGCCCCTCTTCGAGGTGCCGTGGGCAAAGAAGCACGGCATGGAATGGTTCATCAAGGCATTCAAGAACCGCGACTTCCTCTTCGCGATCAAGAATACCGTCACCCTCAACCTGCTGGATCTTGTCATCGGCTTCCCGGCGCCGATCATGCTGGCGCTGCTGCTCAATGAACTGAACCACCGCAGCTTCAAGCGCATCACGCAGACGGTCATCTACCTGCCGCACTTCCTGTCCTGGATCATCATCTCCGGCCTCGCCCTGCGCTTGCTGGCGCCCACGGACGGCCTGATCAATATCCTCCTGGGCAAGGTCGGCATCGCACCCATTCCCTTCCTCAATAAGCCAAACTGGTGGACCGGCACCTATGTGGCGCTGGGCATCTGGAAGGAAGCCGGATGGAATACAATCATCTATCTCGCGGCCATCACAGGCATCAGCCCCGAGCTGTACGAGGCCGCCGCCGTGGACGGCGCCAACCGCCTGCAGCGCATATGGCACGTGACGCTGCCGGGCCTGCGTCCGACGATTATCACGCTGTTGATCATGAACCTTGGCCGTATCCTGGGCAGCGAGTTTGACCGCCCGTACGCGCTGAGCAACAAACTGGTCACCAGCGCCTCCAACGTCATCTCCATCTTCGTCTATCAGAACGGCATCAAGGGTTCCCAGTTCTCCCTGACCACGGCTGTCGGCCTGTTCCAGTCGGTCATCGGCGTCTTCTTCCTGCTCAGCGCGAACTCGCTGGCCAAGAAGTTCGGCGAGCGCGGCGTTTGGTAAAGGAGGCGGAATACGATGATTAAATCAAGAGCTTCCAAGATCGGCGATATCGTCATCATTGCGGTATGCTGCGTGCTGATCTTCATCTGCCTGGTGCCGATGCTCAACGTGCTGGCCCGTTCTCTGTCCTCTACCGAATACCTCATCCGCAACGAAGTGCTCCTGTGGCCCAAGGGCTTTAATCTGGACGCCTACACCACCGTCCTCAAGGACGCCAAGTACACGCATTCTCTCGGCTTTACCGCCGTGCTGACGGTAGTCTGTACCCTTCTTTCGATGGCCATGACCATCATGTGCGCCTTCCCGCTGATCTACGATAACCTGCGCGGCCGGGCGTTCTTCAATGGCTTCATCCTGCTGACGATGTATTTCTCCGCCGGCACCATTCCGCACTACCTTCTGCTCAAGAACCTCAAGATGCTCGATACCGTCTGGGTGCTGATTGTGCCCAACTGCCTGAGCGTATTCAACGTCATTATCATGCGCAGCTTCTTCTACGGCATCCCCGACAGTCTGCGCGAGGCGGCGGAGATCGACGGCGCCGGTCCCATCCGTACGCTGATTCAGATTTATCTGCCCCTGTCCACCTCCGTCATGGCGACGCTGGCGCTGTTCTACGCGGTCGGCCGCTGGAACGGCTTCTCCGACGCCCTGCTCTACATCAAGAACCGTCAGGATCTGTATCCCATTCAGCTGCTGCTTTACAACATCCTGCAGAACACCAATTCCATCGAGATCGGTACGCAGGAGGGCTTCTTCGATCCCGGCGTGGGCGAGACGCTCAAGATGGCGACCGTCATGTTCGCCACCGTTCCGATCCTGCTCATCTATCCGTGGCTCCAGCGCTATTTCGTCACCGGCGTGACCATCGGCGCTGTGAAGGGCTGAGCGGGCCGGGCCCGCAGCCGGTTCCGACGCATGTCTGCTGCTTGCGCTGCTTTGGCGCACGTGAGCGTTCCATTGTTCCGTTCGCGCCCAGGGCGCTCCGGAACGCGGAAACCGGATTGTCTTGGTATAATGACGGCGCGAATCCGTCATTACATAATTCTAAAAGGAGGATCCTCTATGAAACGCATCCTGGCTATCCTGTTGGCTGTTGCCATGCTGCTCAGCCTGAGCATCCTGTCCGCCACCGCCGAAGAGCTGGTGGACGGCAAGTTTGCCGAGACCCGCAAGATCACCGTCGAGATTTTTGATCGTTCCAACGACGGCGGCACCGACCCGACCAACAACAAGTTCACCGACTTTATCAAGGCCGGCATGCTCGAAAAGCACAATGTGGAAGTCGAATTCGTCCGCGTTCCGCGCTGGACTGAGGTCGACGACATGAACAACCTCCTGGCCGCCGGCGATGCGCCCGACGTCTGCGTCACCTATTCCTATCCGACCATCCAGACCTATGCGAACATGGGCGGCGTCATCGACATGAATCCGTATCTCACCGAGTACAAGGATCTGCTGCCGAACCTGTACGCGCTGCTGGGCGATTACAACATCTTCTACAACCAGGATCCGGAAACCGGCACGGTCTGGGCCATTGAGGCTCTGCTCGCCGAGCGCGCCCGCATCAATACCTTCGTGCGCAAGGACTGGCTGGAGAAGCTGAACATGGCGGCTCCGACCACCATCGAAGAGTTCGAAGCGATGCTCGTCGCCTTCCGCGACAACGCCGAGCTGCTGCTGGGCGCCGACGCCGCGAAGATGATCCCCTATACCACCAGCTACGACATCGGCTGGCGCAACGATCATCTGCTGTGCTCCTTCGTGCCGGACGCTGCGACCGACGAAGAGCTCTACATCAATGGCTTTGACGATCGCCATTTGCTCTTCCCGGGCTATAAGGAAGGCGTTCGCGTGCTGAACAAGTGGTACAACATGGACCTCATCTGGAAGGATTTCGCCCTCTATGGCTCCGGCGATACCACTGAGGACAACAACCTGAAGGCCGGCTTCGTCGGCGCGTTCACCCATAACTGGGACTACCCGTTCCGCAACGGTGAAGACTCCATCCACGCCAACCTCAAGCGCAATGCGGGCGAAGGCGCTGCCTTTATCGCCGTCGAGTGCTTCAAGAACGACGCCGGCGCGTACCGCAAGTTCCTCGCCGACAGCATCGACCGCAAGGTCTTCTTCCCGGCGACCAACGACGAACCGCTCGCTTCCATGCTGTACGTGGACTTCATCTCCTCTCCGGAAGTCATCAAGTACCTCCAGATCGGCGACGAGGGCGTCAACCATGACGTGATGGAGAACGGCGCGATTGCCACCAAGGCCGCCGTTGCCCCGGACATCCAGAACTCCGGCATGAACATCGACTACACCATCACCATCAACGGCCTGGAGCTGTTTGATGCTGAGCTGACCAACAAGTCCAAGGCCCTCAACTACGCGGGCGTTGAGTCCGAGTACGTCGAAATGGCGCTGACCGCCTCCAAGAACGAAGGCCGCACCGTCGCTCACTTCAACGTGGGCGCCATCACTGCCGAGGAAGGCATGGGCACCAGCCTGACCGAAAAGCGCGATACCTTCCTGTGCCAGGCCGTTGTCGCCGCTGAGGCCGACTTCGACGCCATCTATGACGCCGGCATGGAAGACTACCTCGCCTCCGGCGGCCAGGACATCATCGACGAGCGCGCCGAGAAGATCGCCGCCCTCAAGTAATCCATTCCCGCTTCACAGCCGGAATCAAGCAACACCACAAAGGGGAAGCGCTCCGGCGCTTCCCCTTATTTCTTTCATTTTTCCTCACGGAGGTTCGTATGCAGCAGCTGCTCAATGACAACTGGCTCTTTGCCAAAACAGCCAACGATGCGCCACGTCCCGCACAGGATGCCTTCCAGCCTGTCGCCCTGCCGCATGACTGGCTCATCGCGCAGGAGAACGCCCTCTATGAAAATGGCGACGGCTGGTATCTGCGCAGGCTTTCTGTGCCCGATGCGCATGATGGCTGGCGCCGTATTCTGCGCTTTGACGGCGTATACATGAACTGCGACGTCATCGTCAACGGGCAGACCGTCTGCACGCACCGCTACGGCTATACGGCATTTGATGCGGACATCACCGATGCGCTCATCGATGGAGAAAACGAAATTCTCGTTCACGTGCGCTTTACCAGTCCCTGCTCGCGCTGGTATTCCGGCGCAGGCATCTATCGCGACGTGACATTCATCGAATTGCCTGCCTGTCATATCGCGCCGGACGGCGTATATGTGCATACGGAAAAGACGCCGGACGGCTGGATCATGCACGCAGAAACGGAGATTGTAAGCAGCTGCGGCAGCTGCAGGCCTCTGCACCGGCTGCTGGATGCTGACGGATGCTGCATAGCGCAGGGAGAAGAGACGCTGCAGGTCGCCGATCCTCATCTGTGGAGCTGCGACGATCCGTATGTCTACACGCTCGAAACATTCTATGGCAGCGAAATGCTGCGCCAGAATGTGGGCTTCCGCACGCTGCGCCTTGATCCTGATGAGGGACTGTTTCTTAACGGGCAGCATGTGAAGCTGCACGGCGTCTGCCTGCATCACGACCTCGGCGCGCTGGGCGCGGCCTTCCACGAGAAAGCGGCAAGAAGACAGCTGCAGGTTATGAAGGACATGGGCGTCAACGCCCTGCGCACAGCGCATAATCCGCCCGCACGGCAGGTCATGGACCTGTGCGATGAGATGGGCATCCTCGTGGTCAGCGAAGCTTTTGACATGTGGACGCTCTCCAAGAATCCCTTTGACTATGCGCGTTTTTTCCCGGAATGCGAGGAGGCGGATGTGGCCAGCTGGGTGCGCCGCGACCGCAATCATCCAAGCCTTCTCATGTGGTCCATCGGCAACGAAATCCTCGATACCCACATCGATGCACGCGGCCAGGATCTGACCCGCATGCTTGCCGCGCAGGTGCGCGAGCATGATCCTGCCGGCAACGGCGCGATCACCCTTGGCCTGAACTATCTACCGTGGGAGAACGCGCAGCGATGCGTGGACATCATCAAAAACGGCGGCTATAACTACGCAGAAAAGCTCTATGAGCCTCACCACAAAAAATACCCGGACTGGGTCATCTACGGCAGCGAAACAGGCTCTCTGGTTTCAAGCCGCGGCGTATACCATTTTCCGGCGGACACGCCCATCCTTTCGGATGCGGATCTGCAGTGCTCCGCGCTGGGCAACAGCCTGACCAGCTGGGGCACGCGCGACGTATGCCGGATGATCACAGATGACCTCAAGACCCCTTATTCCATGGGCCAGTTCATCTGGAGCGGCATCGACTACCTCGGCGAGCCCACTCCTTATCATACGCGCTCCAGCTACTTCGGCCTCGCTGACACGGCGGTTTTCCCCAAGGATCTGTATTACCTGTTTAAAGCTGCATGGAGCAGGGAGCCCGTGCTGCATATCGGCGTACACTGGGATTGGAACATCGGACAGATGATCGATGTGAACGTGATGACCAATGCGCCGGAATGCGAACTGCTGCTCAACGGCAGAAGCCTTGGCAGAAAGCGCGCGAGCTTCACGGACGCTGCGCTCGCCCTGCCGCGCTGGCATGTGCCATTTGAAAAGGGAACGCTCACCGCGCGCGCATACGATGCGGATGGATGCTGTATCGGCGAAACGACTCAGCAGACGCCAGGCGACAGCCGCCGTCTCATTCTGCGCGCGCAGGATGCATCCCTGACAGGCGACGGGTACGATCTGACGTTTGTTGAGATCAGCGCCGAGGATGCGCAGGGCAATCCCGTGCACAATGCCTGCGATCGCGTCACGATCACCGTAAACGGCTCGGGTATGCTCATGGGCCTTGACAACGGCGACAGCACCGATCTGGACGGCTACAAGACCGATACACGCCGCCTGTTCTCCGGCAGGCTGCTGGCCATTGTCGGCACGCTGCATGCGCCTGAGGGCGGTGAAATCCGTATCAAAGCAAGCGCGCCCGGTCTTGAAGGCGCGTGCCTGATCCTGCCGGTCATCCCGGCACAAAAGCGCCCCGGCACAGAGCGTATAGCGGACTGCCGCCACGGCATCGCAGGCCAGCCCATCCATGTGCGCAGAATCGAGCTGACTGCTCACACTGGCACGCACCTGAATCCCGATCATCGCGAGGCCGCCTTCACCTGGCGGCTTCTCCCGGAAAGCTCTATGGCGCAGGAAATCATCTGGCAGGTGACCAACGCTGCGGGTATCGACAACGGCTGCGCAGAGCTGATCACAGAGGATACGCAGATCCGCGTGCGGGCGCTGGGCGACGGGGTCGTCTACCTGCGTGCGCTCTGCTGCAACGGATATGATCATCCGCGCGTGATCTCTCAAACAGAGCTCACCATATCCGGCCTGGGCACGCCGAACCTCGATCCATACGGCTTTGTAACCGCCGGACTGTACGATCTCTCCAGCGGAGAGATCACCCCGGGCAACGACAAGGGCGTAGCCTTTGCCCGCGACGGGCGCAGCATGGCCGGCTTCACCTGCGTCGATTTCGGGCCGGATGGATCGGATGAGATCACCCTGCCCATCTTCGCGCTGGACAGCAGCCCCTACGAACTGGAGATGTACATCGGCAATCCTGACGAGGGCGCGCCGCTTTTTGCCCGCCTGCCTTACCAGAAGCCCTCCCGCTGGAATGTCTATCAGAGTGAAACCTACACACTTCCCCGGCGTATCACGGGGCTTCAGACGATCTGCTTTGTCATGCACAAAAAGATCCATCTGAAGGGATTCTCCTTTGCCAGGCAGAGCCGTGCCTTCATGGATCTTTCCGCCGGCGAAGCAGACTTCATCTACGGCGACAGCTTTACCCGCAGCGCCGGCGCCATCACCGGTATCGGCAACAACGTATCCCTCGTCTTTGAGCGCATGGACTTTGGCGCCTGCCACCGCGTGAAGCTGATCCTTTGCGGCAGGACGCCGCTCGTGCAGAATCCTATCACCATCCATATCCGGCGCGAAGATGGGGAAGAAATCCGCGAGGTTGCCGCTTTCCATGGAGAGGGCACGCAGCAGCATTTTGATCTGCCTGTCCCCGGCGGGCTGTGTACGGTCACATTCGTATTCCTGCCCGGCTCACAGTTCGATTTTGAATGCTTCCGGTTTGAAGCAGCAGATTGAGACCGGCATAATCTCTCCAAAGGAAACAAAAGAAACCCGGAAATCGAGCATTGCTTGATTTCCGGGCGATTTTTTCTTATTCTTTGTTATTCCCACTCGCCAAATGAGATTCATTTCCAAATGGGTTCGTTTAGAATATTTGCGTTCTCGCGATTCGCTTTGATCTCAGGTATCCTGTATCCATGGGGTATTCGGATTTCTGTTGTCATTTGGTTATCAGGCTGTGTTATCAGGCAAATAACCTTTAACCCAGCCGCATTATCGCATAGGGAATGACAGAGATTCGAGCGCTGCGCTTTCCTTACATCCACCTGATCGCATTATAGCAGCAGATCAGGAAGATCACAACCAGCAGGCCGGAGAACAGCTTGTCCGTCGTTTCGGCGGAGAGTTTCCTGTGCAGCTTTGCAGAGACAAAGCCTCCAATCGCGCCCGCAGCGACCATCGCCACCAGGACGGGCATTTCAAACGCAGGCACGCTGCCCGTGACAAGGCTCACAATCAGGCTCATGACCTGGCTCATCAGGATGATCAGGATGGAATTGACCGCCGCCTGCTTGGTGCCCATGGAGAAGAAATAATACAGCACGGCCAGATTCATCGGGCCGCCGCCGATGCCCAGGAACGACGAGCACATGCCCAGCAGCAGGCCGATCACGACGGCGACAGACGTGCTGCGCACGTCCTTGGTGCGGATGCGCGCCTTGTTGCGGACATAGGCCAGCGTGCCAAGCACCATCAGGCCCAGCACGATCGCCTGAATCATGCCCACCAGCTGATCCGCGCCAACGGCTTGCTTGATCATTTCAAAAAGCCGCTTGCCCAGCACGCCGCCAACCGCCGCGCCAATGCCCAGCGGAATGCTGCGCTTTGCGTCCAGTTCCTTGGTCTTGCGGTTCTTGTATACCGAGATCAGCGACATGGCGAGCACGGTCAGTCCCGAAAGGAAAGAGACCGTCGATACGCTCATGATGCCCGTGGCGTCCAGCAGCGGCTTGATCACCACGCCGCCGCCAATGCCGCAGATGCCGCCGATGGTGCTGGCGCAAAGGCACACAACAAACACAAACAGAATCGTCATTTTGATTTCCTCCGTACCATCCTGTGCAGGCTTTATCGCCTGCCGCGGATATGCTATAATACGATTATACTACGCTTTCTGCCAAAGGAGAAGACGCCATGCCGCCGATCACCGTGATGGTCAAGCCCGTTTCCGGCGCGTGCAACATGCGCTGCCGCTATTGCTTCTATGCCGATGAGATGCACCATCGGAAATCTTCCGTATATCCGAAGATGACCGGCGAACTGCTGGATACCATGGTGCGCCGCGTGGTCCGCTCGGCGGATTCCTCCGTGCATTTTCTCTTTCAGGGCGGCGAACCGACGCTGATCGGTCTTCCCTTCTTTGAGGAGCTTGTCCGGCTTGAGCGCAAATACAACACGCGCGGCCTGAAGATCAGCAACGCCGTGCAGACCAACGGCTACGACCTCTCCGATGAGATGATCGCCTTCTTTGCAAAGGAACAGTTTCTCGTTGGCGTATCGCTGGACGGCACGGACGAGACGCACGACATGCTGCGCCCCGACGCAAAGGGTCTGCCTACATCTTCCGTTGTCCGAAAGAACATTGACCGTCTGCGTGCAGCCGGCGTGAGCGTCAACGTGCTGTGCGTGGTCAACGGCGAAGTTGCCAAACACCCCAAAGAGGTCTTCTGTGCGCTTGCGCCCTATGAATATCTTCAGTTTATTCCATGCCTGGACGGTCTGGACGGCAAAAAGCGGGATTACTCGCTCAGCAGCGACGCCTATCTTGCTTTCCTCAAAGCCACGTTTGACTGCTATCATCAGGCGTATCTGAATGGTCATCCCGTTTCCGTCCGCAATTTTGACAACTGGGTCGCCATGCTCATGGGCATGCCGCCGGAGAACTGCGCCATGGTTGGCCGCTGCGGGCCAAGCCTTGTCATCGAGAGCGACGGCAGCGTCTATCCCTGCGATTTCTACGCGCTGGACAAGTGGAAGCTCGGCAGCATCGCCGAGGATTCCCTCAGGCGCATGCTCACAAGCGACAGGGAAAAGGCATTCCTCGAAGAATCCCTGCCCGTACCCGAAACATGCAAAGCCTGCCGCTGGTACGGCCTGTGCCGCAACGGCTGCAAGCGCGAACGCGATCCTGAAACGGGCCTCAACCGCTGGTGCAGCGTGCACAGCGCATTCTTTGAATACGCCTATGACCGCATGAACCAGATGGCGCAGCAATTAAAGAGATAATCAAAGAAAAGAGCCTGTAAAGCAAACGCTTTACAGGCCTTTTTCCTTAAAGCGAAACGCTGAAAGGGGATTTCAAAATATCGGCCTCGTCCTCAAAACTGCAAGCTTTATAGCAGTATGTTGGCACCGTAGCCTGCCGCGCCCGGTGGGCGAAACAGGCAGGCGGAGCGTGGGAAACCGCAAGGAGCAATGGAACATTGCGACTATGCGGGCTTCCCGAAGATGCCGCCGGCAGCATGCCGGCTTAGTCGGTGATGGTCGGGGTCGCGCCCTCGGCACGCTTGATCCAGTCGAGCAGGCGGATGCGCAGCATCGCCTTCGCCTCGGCATACGCCGGATCGGCGACAACGTTGTTCAGCTGCACCGGGTCGACGCGCAGATCATACATGTAGTCGTCCGCATAGACGTCGGCAGCCGCAGCCACGCCGCCGTTCACGCCCGGGGCGTACACGGCATAGAGGAACTCCGGCGTGCGGATGCAGCGGCCGCAGCGGCTCTCGCTGATCTGAGCAAAGGCCTCGTTGACGCGGTCCGGCGTATTGCCCTCCACGACGTCCACGAGGTTCTCGCCGATCATCGCATCGCCGACGTCAACGCCGGCCAGCGCGAGGATGGTCTTCGGGAGGCTGGCGGTGGAGACGATCTGCTCCTCGACCTTGCCGCCCTTGAACGGGCCGCCCGCAATAACCAGCGGCACGCGCAGCGCAGCGTCATGACCGGAGCGCTTGTAATCGTCATAGCCGTTGAGGTGACCGTCGCGGTTGCGGGTCTTGAAGTGAGAGCCATGGTCCGCGCCGAAGATGATGACCGTATTGTCATACAGGCCTTCCTTCTTCAGGCGGTCGATCAGCTTGCCCAGGTTCTCATCCAGGGACGCGCACGCGCCCAGATAATCCGGATACTCTTCCTTGTAGTCGCCGCCCAGCGCAGCCAGATCCGCCGGCACCTCGTAGTTGGCGTACTTCTCCTTGGAACCGACCGGGCCCTCGTAG
>JAFWXL010000051.1 GCA_017545905.1 Clostridia bacterium
GGCAGCGCGGGCCGCACGCGGATCGACGTCCAGGCGCTTGTAGGCCTCCACGATCGGCTGGCCGCCGCCGTTGACGCAGCCACCCGGGCACGCCATAACCTCAACGAACGCATAGCTGGCGTCGCCGGCCTTGATGCGCTTGATGAGCTCCTTCGCAGCGCCGGTGCTGTGGGCGATCGCCACCTTCAGCTCCTTGCCGCCGAGGGTGAAGGTCGCTTCCTTGATGCCTTCCAGGCCGCGGACCATCTGATACTCCACGTTCTCCACGGAGCGATTCTCCAGCACGTCGGCAGCAGTGCGCAGGGCAGCCTCCATAACGCCGCCGGTCGCACCGAAGATCGGGGCAGCGCCGGTGGACTCGGCAACCAGCTCGTCGAAGCACTCCTCATCCGGCAGCTTGGTGAACTCGATGCGCGCCTCGCGGATCATGCGGGCAAGCTCACGGGTGGTGATGGAAATATCCACAGAGCGCAGGCCGTCGACTTCCATCTCCGGACGGGAGGTCTCGAACTTCTTGGAGGTACACGGCATGACCGCGACGACTACGATGTTCTTGGGATCGATGCCGGCCTTCTCGGCATAGTAGCTCTTGATGATCGCGCCTTCCATCTGCATCGGGGACTTGCAGGTGGACATGTGCGGCAGCATCTCCGGGAAGTTGTGCTCCAGGTACTTGACCCAGCCCGGGGAGCAGGAGGTAAACATCGGCAGCGCGCCGCCATTCTTGATGCGGCTGAGCAGCTCGGTGGCCTCTTCCATGATGGTCAGGTCAGCGCCGAAGTCGGTATCAAACACCTTGTCAAAGCCGAGGCGCTTGAGAGCCTGAGTCATCTTGCCGGTGACGCGGGTGCCGATCGGCATGCCGAACTCTTCGCCCAGCGCAACGCGGACGGCCGGAGCCGGCTGCACAACGACGAACTTCTCCGGATCGGAGATCGCTTCCCAAACCTTATCGGTATCGTCCTTCTCACGCAGGGCGCCGACCGGGCAGGAGGTGATGCACTGGCCGCAGAAGACGCAGTTGGTCTCCAGCATGTTCTTCTCGAACGCCGGCGCAATGATGGTCTTGAAGCCGCGGTTCACAGCGCCGATCGCGCCGATCTTCTGCACATTGCGGCAGACGGACACGCAGCGGCGGCACAGGATGCACTTGTTCGGATCGCGAACGATGGACGGAGAGAAGGTATCCAGCTCATAGTGGATATTGTCGCCGTCGAACTTGCTCTCCTCAACACCGAGCTCCTTGGCCAGGGCCTGCAGCTCGCAGTTCTGGCTGCGCACGCAGGAAAGGCACTTGCGCTCGTGGTTGGAAAGGATCAGCTCCAGAACGCTCTTGCGGGCCTGACGGACCTGCGGGGTATTGGTCTTGACGACCATGCCCTCGGAAACCGGCATCACGCAGGCAGCAGCCAGCGCACGCGCACCGACGTCGACCACGCACATACGGCAGGCGCCGATCTCGTTGATGTCCTTGAGCCAGCAGAGGGTCGGGATCTTAATGCCGGCGGCATGGGCCGCCTTCAGAACGGTCGTGCCAGCCTCAACAGAAACCTGCACGCCATCGATAGTCAAATTAACCATTGCCATGTTGCTTTGTCACTCCTTCCGGCTATATCAGGAACGGGAAATCGCGCCGAACTTACACTTCTCCATACAGGCGCCGCACTTGAGGCACTTGGACGGATCGATGTAGTGGGCCTCGCGGACCTTGCCGCTGATGCAGCTGGCCGGGCAGTTGCGGGCGCACAGCGTACAGCCCTTACACTTGGCCGGGTCAATCACGTAGGTCAGCAGCTTCTTGCACTGGCCGGCCGGGCAGCGCTTCTCGTAGATATGCGCCTCATACTCGTGACGGAAGTACTTGAGGGTGGAGAGAACCGGGTTCGGAGCAGTCTGGCCAAGGCCGCACAGCGCGGTGGTCTTGATGGTGTTGGCGAGGTTCTCCAGCTTCTCGATGTCGCCGTCCTGACCCTTGCCCTCGACGATGCGCTCGAGGATCTCGAGCATGCGCTTGGTGCCGATACGGCACGGCGCGCACTTGCCGCAGGACTCGTCGACGGTGAAGTCGAGGAAGAAGCGGGCGATATCGAC
>JAFWXL010000052.1 GCA_017545905.1 Clostridia bacterium
GAATATGCTGCCGATTGAGATCATGAGCTACGTCGAGTATCACTTCGATCCGACGATTGCAGCACTTGCAACACTGCTGATGATGGCGACGCTGGGCGTGATGCTTCTGATTGAAAAGACGCTGGGGCTGCAGAGCGTGGTATAAAGCGAACGGGTGTATTGCCCAATGCATCTTCAGCAAGGCACTGCAGCCCTGTTGATCATTGTGAGAGTTACGCAGCAAATCAAAAGCGCCTCCGTCTGTCAGGCATGGCGGGCGGCGCTTTTATCTATGAAAGGGAGGTGTTTCCAATGAATTTTCTGGAAGAAAGGATTGTAAAGGACGGCATTGTCAAGCCAGGCAATGTTCTGAAGGTGGACAGCTTTCTCAACCATCAGATGGACATTGCTCTGCTGGATGAAATCGGCCGAGAATTCAAGCGCCGTTTTGCTGATAAGAAGATCACGAAGGTACTGACCATCGAGGCCTCCGGCATCGCCATTGCTTATCCCGTTGCGCGTGAGTTTGGTGTGCCGCTTGTTTTTGCAAAGAAATCCAAGTCCATCAACATCGAAGGCGAAATGTATGTTGCTGAGGTTGAATCCTTTACCCATAAAAACAAGAATCAGGTCATTGTCTCTAAGAAATTCCTGGGTCCTGATGATCATCTTCTGATTATTGATGATTTCCTGGCCAACGGTTGTGCGCTCCAAGGGCTTATCACCATTGCAGAATCTGCCGGTGCTACCGTTGAAGGATTGGGTATTGCCATTGAGAAAGGATTTCAGATCGGCGGCCGCGTCATCCGCAACTTTGGTTATCATCTGGAGTCATTGGCCATCGTGGATGCGATGGACGCAGAAAAGGGAACGATTACGTTCAGAGCACAGGACTAATCAGAATGGTTCAACAGGGCGTTGCCTTATGGGAGGCAACGCTCTGTTTTTTCTTAAGGAGGGATACACGTTTACAGCCCGACGAGGGAAACGGCGAAATACCCCATGCAGCCATAACCGCAGATAATAACAAGAAGCACCCGTATGGATGCTTCTTGTTGCCTTATCTTAAACTTCTTTGGTTGCAGTCTTGAGCAGAACATCGTGTGCGCCGCCTTCAACGATGGAGACAGCGGAGACGAGTGTCAGACGGGCCTTTTCCTGAAGCTCCGGAATCGTAAGCGCACCGCAGTTGCACATGGTGGAGCGAACCTTGGCCAGCGTGATCTGTACGTTGTCAGAGAGCTTGCCCGCATAGGGGACATAGGAGTCGACGCCCTCTTCAAACTTAAGCTTCTTATCGCCGCCGAGATCATAACGCTGCCAGTTGCGGGCGCGATTGCTGCCTTCGCCCCAGTACTCCTTCATCATGGTGCCGTTGACATTGACCTTCGCAGACGGGCTTTCGTCAAAGCGGGCAAAGTAACGACCAAGCATCACGAAGTCCGCACCCATGGCCAGGGCCAGCGTCAAATGGTGATCATGCACGATGCCGCCGTCGGAGCAGACCGGAACGTAAATGCCGGTTTCCTCAAAGTATTCATCGCGCGCCTTGCAGACCTCGATCAGTGCAGTCGCCTGACCGCGGCCAATGCCCTTTGTCTCGCGGGTGATGCAGATGGAGCCGCCGCCGATGCCAACCTTGATAAAATCCGCACCGCAGTCGGCGAGGAAACGGAAGCCTTCACGATCAACGACGTTGCCTGCACCGATCTTGACAGAATCGCCGTAGTTTTCACGAACCCATGCAATGGTGCGCTTCTGCCATTCAGAAAAGCCCTCGGAGGAGTCGATACACAGAACATCGACGCCGGCTTTGAGCAAAGCCGGGATGCGCTCGGCATAGTCGCGGGTATTGATGCCCGCGCCGACCACATAGCGCTTTTCTTTATCCAGAAGTTCCAGCGGGTTTTTCTTGTGAGAATCGTAATCCTTGCGGAAGACGAAGCAGGAAAGCCTGCCGTCCTTGTCCACGATCGGCAGCGCATTGAGCTTGTGATCCCAGATGATATCGTTGGCTTCCTTGAGAGATGTGCCTTCAGGAGCAGTAATCAGCTTCTCAAGCGGCGTCATGAAGGAAGATACCACGGCACTCTTGTCCATGCGGCTGACGCGATAGTCACGGCTGGTGACAATACCCAGCAGCTTACCGTTTGCGGTTCCATCCTCGGTAACGGCGACAGTGGAATGACCGGTACGCTCCTTGAGCGCGAGAATATCTGCCAGTGTCTGATCCGGACGGATATTGGAATTGCTCGCAACAAAGCCGGCCTTATAGCCCTTTACAGCAGCAACCATTGCAGCTTCATCTTCGATGCTCTGGGAACCATAGATGAAGGATACGCCGCCCTCCTGAGCCAGGGCGATAGCCAGATTCTTGCCGGAAACAGCCTGCATGATGGCGGAAACCAGAGGAATCTTCATGGTGATCGAAGAGGTTTCACCCTTCTTAAAGCGAACAAGAGGAGTTTCAAGATTCACGTTATCGGGAATGCATTCCGCAGAGGAGTAGCCGGGAACCAGCAGATACTCATTAAACGTATGGGACGGTTCGGAAAAAAAGTACGCCATGGGAAACACCTCATTTCTTAAATGTATTGTTCAGAGCATTGTCAGGACAATGCTCTGCAACGACGTATTGATTGGATTATAAGGAATAATAAGCCTTCGCAGACTCAAACAGGTGCAGATCGTAATTTCCGGGAACGTTGATATACAGCTGAGAACCGATACGCTCTGCATGGCCCATCTTGCCGAACACGCGTCCGTCCGGGGAAGTGATGCCCTCAATTGCCCAGTAAGAGCCGTTCGGGTTGAACTGCACATCCATGGTCGGCTTGCCGTCAAGATCGACATACTGCGTGGCAATCTGTCCATTGGCAGCCAGTTTCTTGAGCATCTCATCGGAGCACAGGAAGCGGCCTTCGCCATGCGAAATCGGAACGTTCACAACGTCGCCCACATCCATCTTTGCCAGCCACGGAGAACGATTGGACGCGATACGCGTACGCACGATCTTGGACTGATGACGTCCGATGACGTTGTAACTGAGCGTCGGGCAGGTTTCATCGGTGTCGATGATTTCGCCGAAGGGGACAAGGCCCAGCTTGATGAGCGCCTGGAAGCCGTTGCAGATGCCCAGCATCAGGCCGTCGCGGTTCTTGAGCAGCTCCATCGTCGCTTCAGTAACCTCCGGGTTGCGGAAGAAGGCAGTGATGAACTTGCCGGAGCCGTCCGGTTCGTCGCCGCCGGAGAAACCACCCGGGATGAAGATGATCTGGCTGTCCTTAGCTGCCTTGGCAAAACGGGCCGCAGACTCCGCGACGCCCTGCGCGCTCTGGTTGTTGATCACCAGAATCTCAGTGTCCAGACCGCCCTGCTGTGCGGCACGCGCGCTGTCGTATTCGCAGTTTGTGCCCGGGAACACCGGAATGAGGACCTTCGGCTTCGCTACGCCGATCTTGGGCGCAGTGCGGCGCTCAGCCTTTGCTTCGATTACCGGAGTCTCGCCCTGAACGGCCGGCGTCTTGTTCGGATAGACGTTCTCCAGTACGTTTTCATAGATTTCAGAAAGCTCTGCGATGGTTACGGTTTCGCCATTCATGGTGATCTGCGCGGCTTCGGTCGTGTAACCGATGAGCGTGCCTTCCGCAGTTTCTTCCGTGAGCTCCGCGATGATCATGCCCGGCATGACGCGAAGCGCCGCTGCTTCATTGCCTGTGAAGCCGATTTCGTTGCCAAAGGCCATCTTCATGACGCCTTCCGCAACACCGCCAGCTTCGATTGCCCAGGCAGAAGCGACCTTGCCGCTCTGGCACAGTGCGTGGAACGCCTCCCACGCTTCACGATGCGCGGCATAATCAGTCAGGTTGTCGCTGCCAAAGACGTACACAGGATGACTGGCCTGCTTAAACTCTGTAGAAATCACTTCGCTGGCTTTGAGCGGGGCGATGGCGAAGGAGATAACCGTCGGCGGAACATCGCGGTCAAGGAAGGAACCGGACATGGAGTCCTTGCCGCCGATTGCCGCGGCGGACAGGCCCAGCTGCGCATCCAGTGCGCCCAGGAGCGCCTTGAACGGCTTGCCCCAGCGCTTCGGCTCATTGCGAAGCTTCTCAAAGAACTCCTGCAGCGTCAGATACGCCAGCTTGTAGTCAGCGCCTGCTGCGACGATCTTCGCTACGGAGGTGATAACGCTGGCCTGCGCACCGGTGAACGGATCATCGCTCAGCCAGTCGGGATCGCAGCCCCAGGACATTACGCTTGCCTGTTCTGTTTTTTGCTCGGGCAGAACCGGGAATGTCGCGGCCATCGCCTGCGCGGGGGAGCGCTGCGTCTTGCCGCCAAAGGGCATCAGCACAGAGCCCGCGCCGATGGTGCTGTCAAATCGCTCGACAAGACCGCGTCTGGAGGCAAACTTCAGATCGCCTGCAATCTCGCGCAGCGTCTTTCCTTCGACACAGGAGATACCTGCTTTGCTGCGTTCAACGGCCACGTCAGCATGCTTGACTGCGCCGTTGGTATCCAGAAATGCGCGGCTGAGGTTGGCAATGGTGCTGCCCTTCCACGTCATGACCATACGCTCTTCTTCAGTGACGACAGCTACGCGGTATGCTTCAAGATTCTCGCGCTCGGCCGCGGCGATGAATGCATCAGCATCCTCGCTGGCGACGACCACAGCCATACGCTCCTGAGACTCGGAAATCGCCAGCTCGGTGCCGTCAAGTCCCTCGTACTTTTTGCGGACAGCATCCAGATCGATGCGCAGGCCAGCAGCCAGCTCGCCAATGGCGACGGACACACCGCCTGCGCCAAAGTCGTTGCAGCGCTTGATCAGGCGGGTTACATTTGCGTCACGGAAAAGGCGCTGAATCTTTCGCTCTTCCGGTGCGTTTCCCTTCTGGACTTCGGAGGCCATCGTCGTCAGGGACTTCATGTTGTGAGACTTGGAAGAGCCGGTTGCGCCGCCAATACCGTCGCGGCCCGTTCGGCCGCCCAGAAGCACGATCACATCGCCCGGGGCCGGACGCTCACGGCGCACGTTGTAAGCGGGTGCGGCGGCGACAACAGCGCCGCACTCCATGCGCTTGGCGATATAGCCGTCGTGATACAGCTCCGCAACATGGCCGGTCGCCAGACCGATCTGGTTGCCGTAAGAGGAATATCCGGCGGCAGCAGTCTGCGCCAGCTTGCGCTGGGGCAGCTTGCCGGCCAGCGTCTTTTCAAACGGAACGCGCGGATCGGCGCCGCCGGTTACGCGCATGGCCTGATGGACATAGGCGCGACCGGAGAGCGGATCACGGATGCAGCCGCCGATACAGGTTGCTGCACCGCCGAACGGCTCGATCTCCGTCGGATGGTTGTGCGTCTCGTTCTTGAACATCAGCAGCCAATCCTGATCCTCGCCGTCCACATTCGCATTGACATGGATGGAACAGGCGTTGATCTCCTCGCTCTCGTCCAGCTCGGGCAGCAGGCCGCGCTTTTTGAGTGTTTTGGTGCCGATGGTGGCGATGTCCATGAGCGTCTGTGGACGCTTGGCAGCCTTTTCCGCGCCGTAAACCTCAATGCGGGAGGCGAGATAACGCTCATACGCAGCGCGGACAGCATCGTCCTCAATCTCAATGTGATCCAGATGCGTGGAGAAAGTGGTGTGACGGCAGTGATCAGACCAGTAGGTATCGACCACGCGAACCTCGGTGATCGTCGGATCGCGGTGTTCATCGTTGCGGAAATAAACCTGCAGGAACTTGAGATCGTCCAGATCCATAGCAAGGCCCAGCTTGTCAAGCAGTGCACAGAGGCCTGCATCGTCAAGCGTGGTGAAACCTGTGATGGTCTCCACGCTCGTGGGCACGGCGTACTGCACCTTCAGCGTGTCCACAGTCTCAAGACTCGCCTCACGGCACTCGACCGGATTGATCACATAGCGCTTGATCTTTTCAACATCTTCGCCGGAAAGGTTACCCGTAAGCAGATAGACCTTTGCGGTACGGACAGTTGGACGATCACCCTGAGTCATCAGCTGGATACACTGGCTGGCGGAGTCTGCGCGCTGGTCAAACTGGCCCGGCAATGGCTCCACAGCAAAGACGATGTAATCACCCTGAGGCAGCTCAGCGCTGGCATCATCCACCTGCGGTTCGGAAAACACCGTCTTCACCGCACGGCTGAACACAGCCTCATCAGCAAGCTCAACGTCGTAACGGTTGACAAGGCGCACACCTGTCAGACCTTCGATGCCCAGCACGGAGCACAGCTCATTTTTAATGGAAGCTGCTTCCTGACGAAGGCCTTCTTTTTTCTCAACGTAAATACGATAAACCATTACTTTTCCTCCATCACGGCAAGTGCGCGTTTACCAATGTCATGACGCATGTACTTGCCTTCAAAATCGATGGTGTCCGCTGCAGCATACGCATCCGCAAGGGCCTGCTTGAGCGTCGGCGCGGTAGCGGTGACGCCCAGCACGCGGCCGCCGCTGGTGACGAGCTTTCCGCCGTCCAGCTTGTCGCCGGCATGATAGCAGGTGACATTTTCGGGATATGCTGCCGGGAAGGTCATCGTCTTGCCCTTGGCATAGCTGCCCGGATAGCCGCCGGAGGCAAGGATCACGCAGGCGGCAGAATCCTGAGACCATTTGACTTCGACATCAGAGAGTGTCTCGTTTTCAACGGCCTGCATGATCTCAAGCAAGTCGGTTTCAAGCAGCGGCAGAACAACCTGCGTTTCCGGATCGCCGAAGCGGCAGTTGTATTCGATAACCTTAGGGCCGTTGGGTGTGATCATCAAGCCGAAGTACAGGCAGCCCTTAAAGGGGCAGCCCTCTGCACGCATCGCAGCGAGCGTCGGCAGGAAGATTTCATCCATACAGCGCTTTGCCACATCGGCGGTGTAGTACGGGTTAGGGGCGATGGTGCCCATCCCGCCGGTGTTGAGGCCCGTGTCGCCGTCACCCGCGCGCTTATGGTCCATGGAGGAGATCATCGGCGCAATCGACGTACCATCGGTGAAGGCCAGCACGCTGACCTCCGGACCGGTAAGGAATTCCTCGATGACGACCTCATTGCCGGAATCACCAAACGCCTTGTCCTCCATGATGGACTTGATCGCAGCAGCGGCTTCGTCATAATTGGTGGGAATCAGCACGCCCTTGCCAAGCGCGAGACCGTCTGCCTTGATGACAATCGGGAACTCGCTGTTCCTGAGATATTCAAGCGCCTTGCCCGCATCGCAGAAAACCTCGTACTTCGCGGTAGGAATGCAGTATTTCTTCATCAGGTTCTTGGAAAAGACTTTGCTCGCCTCAATGCGGGCGGCCTTGGCGTCCGGGCCGAAGCACGGAATGCCGACCTCATGCAGGCGGTCCACGCAGCCCAGTGCCAGAGGATCATCCGGAGCAACCACGGCAAAATCAATTGTGTGTGCCGCGGCGAATTCCACAATCTTTGTGATGTCTTTTGCGCCAATTTCCGGCACACAGACGGCGTCCTCGGCGATACCGCCATTGCCCGGCAGTGCATAGATGGTTTCAACCTGCGGGTTTTCTTTCAGTTTCTTAATGATAGCGTGTTCGCGTCCGCCGCCGCCAACGACCAGAAGATTCATAGATGCCTCCAGATGTATTGAGATGGATTAGTGATGGAACAGGCGCATGCCGGTGAAGGCCATGACCATGCCGTTCTTGTTGCACTCGTCGATGACCGCGTCGTCACGGATGGAACCGCCCGGCTCAGCGATGTACTTGACGCCGGACTTCGCGGCGCGCTTGATGTTATCGGAGAACGGGAAGAACGCATCAGAGCCGAGCGCGACATTCTCCTGCGCGGAGAGGAAGGCGTCCTTGTCTTCCTGCGTCAGGCGCTCCGGCTGGGCCGTGAAGTAGTTCTGCCAGATGCCCTCGGCGCACACGTCCTCTTCGTTGCCGTTGATGTAGCCGTCGATCACGTTATCGCGGTCGGCACGGCCCATGCCGGCCTTGAAGGGCAGGGCGAGCGTCTTGGGATGCTGGCGCAGGAACCAGGTATCGGCCTTGGTGCCCGCCAGACGGGTGCAGTGGATACGGGACTGCTGGCCCGCGCCCACGCCGATGGCCTGTCCGTCGTATGCATAGCAAACGGAGTTGGACTGGGTGTACTTGAGGGTGATCAGCGCGACGATCAGGTCGATCTTTGCGTTCTCGGTCAGCTCCTTGTTCTCGGTGACGATATTCTCAAAGAGATGCTCGCCGATCTTGAAATTGTTGCGACCCTGCTCGAAGGTGATGCCGAAGACCTGCTTGGTTTCCTGCACAGCGGGCACATAGTTTTCATCAATCTGGACGACGTTGTAGCCGCCCTTGCGCTTCTTCTTGAGAATTTCAAGCGCTTCCGGCTCATAGCCCGGGGCGATCACGCCGTCACTGACTTCGCGGGAGATGAGCTTCGCGGTCGTCACGTCGCAGACGTCGGACAGGGCAACCCAGTCGCCGAAGGAGCACATGCGGTCGGTGCCGCGGGCGCGGGCATAGGCGCAGGCCAGCAGGCTCTCGTCCAGGCCGGCGATATCATCGCAGAAGCAGGCCTTCTTCAGGTTCTCCGGCAGCACCTTGCCCACAGCGGCAGAGGTCGGAGAGACATGCTTGAAGGAGGTCACGGCGCACATGCCGGTGGCTTCCTTGAGCTCCTTGACGAGCTGCCAGGAATTGAGCGCATCGAGGAAATTGATGTAGCCCGGACGGCCGTTGAGGATGGTAATGGGCAGCTCGCTGCCATCATGCATATAGATCTTGGACGGCTTCTGATTCGGGTTGCAGCCGTACTTCAGTTCAAACTCTTTCATTTGCTTTTCTCCTTTTTTGCAAAGAGACAGAACGGATTGCCTGCTGCGGCAGGAGACCTCATCCGTCTGCCCTTCGGGCATCCACCTTCCCCAGAGGGGAAGGCTCATTTACCTCGGGCGGATGATATCCGCCCCTGCATAGCTGCTTCAAGCAGCCGCGAAACGAAGAAGGGGTCTGGGGAC
>JAFWXL010000053.1 GCA_017545905.1 Clostridia bacterium
TCAAAATCTGACTTGTGGTGGCTTTCTAAAGTGAAGCCGATGGCAAACTGGTTTACAGATAAGATGCTTCGTAAGAGTATGGCAAAATCTATATCTGTAACCGAGTATTCTTATAATAAAATGATAGAAATGTTGGCTCCTTTGTCAAAGAAACAAATTATAGAACAAATGGATATTGCTTATGGAAAGTTTGCACAGGAAAACAAGGATTTGCAGTTAATTTGTCCAGTACTAATTTTACTTGGAGATAAAGATAAAACTGGAAAAGTAAAACAATATTGTACTGCATGGGCAGAAGCAACAGGATATCCATTACACATCATTGAAGATGCTGCTCATTTCTCTAATGGGGATAATGCGAAACAGGTTAATTCTGAGATAGAGCAGTTTGTTATACAAACTACTGTTGGTTAATTTTTATCATGATTTAGAGCGTTTGGCAAATTCTAATTTGCCGCCCTATATCCGCAGTACAATTCCACAATGGACGATTCATAACAAAAAACGCTCTGCATGGCGCAAATCCATGCAGAGCGTTTCTGTATTGATATATGCCTTTATTTCCCGGCGAGGTATTCCTCCGCCATATGCACCGCCACCGCGCCGTCGGCAACCGCCGTGACGATCTGGCGCAGCTGCTTCTCTCTCACGTCGCCCACAGCATACACGCCGGGGATGTTCGTTCTCGTATCCTCGCCGGCTGCGATATAGCCGCCCGCCGTCAGCTCCACCTGCCCGTCAAAGAGCTGCGTATTGGGCTTCCTGCCCACGCTGACAAACAGGCCGTCCACCTCAAGGCTGCTTTCCTCGCCGCTCTTCACGTTCTTCAGGCGAACGCCCGTCAGCTTGTCCTCATGCTCCAGCGCCGTCACCACGCTGTCCCAGCGGAATTCCACATTCTCCGCCTGCATCAGCGGCTCATGATACACCTTCGTCGCGCGCAGCGTGTCGCGCCTGTGAATCACGATCACGCGCTCGGCAATGCGGCTGAGCAGCAGCGCATCCGCCGCGGCCGAGTTGCCGCCGCCGACCACCGCAACCGTCTTGCCCTTGAAGAACATGCCGTCACAGGCCGCGCAGTAGGCCACGCCCCGGCCGACGAGTTCCTTTTCCCCTTCAACGCCCAGCTCCCTGGGGCCCGCGCCCGTGGCAATGACCACAGCCTTGCCGTAATACACGCCTTCGCTGGTCTCGATCACCTTGGGCTCTGCCATGAGGTCCACACGCGTCACCTCGGCATAGGCCGTCTGTGCGCCGAAGCGCTGCGCCTGACGCAGCATCTTCTGACCCAGCTCGTAGCCATCCACGCCATCCTCAAAACCGGGATAATTGTCGATCTGATGCGTCTGTGCCATCTGGCCGCCGGCGGAGAGCTTCTCCAGCACAATGGCGTCCAGGCCGCTTCTGGCCGCATACAGCGCCGCCGTATAGCCGCCCGGGCCGCCGCCGATGATGATCATATCGTGCACATGCACGGCTTTTTGCTTCTGCTCCATGCTCAGCGTTCCGCTGATGAATTCATCAATTGCCGACTCAGATTCCGGATTGATGACGGAGCCCAGTGTCATCCCCTTGTGATAAAGCACCAGCGTGGGAATGATCTCGATGCCCTCCTGCTGGGCGAGCGCCGGCTCTTCGTCGATATTGATCTTCGTCACAAGGATTCTGCCTTCGTATTTTTGGGCAATTCTGTCGTATGCGTCGCTGATTCTGCGGCAATAGGTGCACCATGGCGCCCAGAAATCCACCAGCACGGGCTTGTCTCCCAAGATCGCCTTTTCAAACATTTCCTGATTCATATTCACAGCAGCCATATTCACCGCTCCTTTGCTTCTTTCTTGCTTACATTATACCCCAATCAGCCACGTTTTTCCGTAACAAAATCACCTTTTGAAAACAATTGACGGCCGCGCCAAACGGATTTATACTAATGGTATGATGAGGTACAGGAGGAATTGCGCATGGAGTTTTCCAAATACTTCCCGATCTGGAATCAGCTCACCCCGGAGCATCAAAGCATCCTCAGCCATGCTGCCACGCTGCACACGGCGAAAAAGGGAACCATTATCCATAATGGCAGCGTGGAATGCACCGGGCTTCTGCTTGTGAAGACAGGACAGCTGCGCGCATACAGCCTGTCCGCCGAGGGCCGTGAGGTCACGCTCTATCGCCTCTTCGATCGGGATATGTGCATGCTCTCGGCCACCTGCATGATGAACAGCCTGCAGGTCGAAATCGTCTTTCAGGCCGAGAAGGACACCACACTCTGGATCATTCCGCCGGATGTATATAAAGGCCTCATGCGCGAATCCGGTCCGATCGCCATCTATACCAGCGAGCTCATGGGCACCCGCTTCACCGAAGTGATGTGGCTCGTGGAGCAGATCATGTGGAAGAGTCTGGACAAGCGCGTCGCCGGCTTCCTGCTCGAGGAAACCGCCATCGAGAATACGACCAAGCTGAGAATCACCCACGAAACCATCGCCAATCATCTGGGCACGCACCGCGAGGTCATCACCCGGATGCTGCGCTATTTCCAGAGCGAGGGCATGGTAAGTCTTTCCCGCGGCACGGTTGAGATCACCGACGAAGCCATGCTTGCCGCGCTGACTGACGCCTGACGCGCATTCCAAAATACGATATGCCAAAACCGCTGTACATGCCCCGTTGCATGTACAGCGGTTCTTTTTCGGCTTACAGCATGGTCAGCACGGCTGTCTTAGGCCTTGCGCCCGAAGATTTGGCGGTGACTTTTCCGTCCTTCATCACAACGAGGGTCGGAATGCTCATCACGCCAAAGCGCTGCGCCAGTTCCGGCTGCTCATCCACGTTGACCTTGCCCACCCTGACGTCGGCGCGCTGCGCTGCGATCTCATCCATAACAGACGACATCATGCGGCACGGGCCGCACCACGGCGCCCAGAAATCCAGCAGCACCGGCTTATCGGACCTGAGTACCTCGTCATGAAAATTTGCGCTCGTAATCTGCAGCACACGCATCTTGATTTCCTCCTTCATTCTGTATATCCCTTTATGATCTGGCCATACCGTCCACGCTGAGCACCACGCCCGTGATGTAGGACGCCTCATCCGATGCGAGGAAGACAAACGCATTGGCGATATCCTCCGGCTGGCCGAGGCGGCGCAGCGGAATTCTCTCAATCATCGGCTGGATAACCTCGCGAGGCACGGCCTTCATCATGTCGGTTTCCGTGATGCCCGGCGCAACCGCATTGACGCGGATACCCTTGGGCCCCAGCTCGCGCGCCAGCGACACGGTCAGGCCGTTCACGGCGAATTTCGACGCCGGATAGGCAAAGCCGCTGGGCTGGCCGGAGATGCTGACCATGGACGAGGTGGACAGAATCACGCCGCTGCCGCGGGCGACCATGCATTCGCTGGCGGCACGAGTCGCATTGAACACACCCTTGACGTTGAGATCCATGACCCTGTCGAAGGTCTCCTCTGTGTAATTCATAAACGGCGTGCTTTCCGAAACGCCCGCGTTATTGACCAGAATATCCACGCAGCCGTATTTCGTAGTCGCCTCGATGAATGCCTCGCGCACAGACTGAAGGCTGGCCAGATCCGGGCTGATGCCTGCTACGGTCGAGTCGGGATACTTCTCTTTGAGCTTCCTGACGGCCTCGTCGGCAGATTTCTGCGTGCTCGCCGTGATGATCACGGTCGCGCCTTCCTGGAGAAATCTGTCTGCTGTGGCAAAGCCGATGCCGCGGCTGCCGCCGGTGATGATCGCAACTTTATTCTGAAGCCTCATATCGGATACCTCCTGATCGGGTTGATTTCTTTTGTTGATCATACTATACCCGATCTCAGGCGCTATTTCCGTGACAAAATCACACTGCCGGCAATTGCTTTTGCATTCAACCCCTTATCCGCAAAGGCAGGCTGTACCGGCAGCAGGATTCTTTGTGCAATTCACCATTGCGCAAAAAGGCGCCCGGATTTCTCCGGACGCCTTCGGCTATGCTTAGCTGTATGATCAGATTTCTCTGCCGGCCAGGAATACGCGCTTGTCCGCGTAGCCTTCGGCGCAGACGATGAAATCGGCCTGCTTGCCGGTCTCGATGGAGCCGACGATGTCCTGTACGCCCAGCGCACACGCCGGATTATACGTTGCCGCACGCACGGCGTCCTCCTCGGCAATGCCCCAGGAGATCACATTGGTCAGGCACTGCCACATGTTCGCCGCAGAGCAGGCGATGGTGCCATCCGCCACCAGCTTCGCCACGCCGCCCACCAGCTGCGCGGTCTGACCGCCGATGTCAAACGTCGTGCCGTCCGGCTGACCGGCGCAGCGGCCGGAGTCGGAAACGATGATCATGCGATCGCCTCCGAACATCGAAAACGCCAGACGCACGGACGCCGGATGGATGTGCATGCCGTCGCAGATGATCTCCGCGCGGACGTTCTGATTCTCCACCGCCGCCGGAATCACGCCCGGATTGCGGTGATGGATGCCCGGCATCGCGTTGTACAGGTGCGTCAGATGGGTCACGCCGGCATCGACAGCCGCTCTCGCGTGATCATAGTCGGAATCGGTATGTGCGATGGAAACCGTGCACAGCGCCTTCGCCTTGCTGACAAACTCCGCCGCGCCCGGAAGCTCCGGTGCAATATCCACGATGCGGATCAGGCCGCCGCAGCCATCATAGAGCTTCCTGAAGCCGTCAAAGTCCGGCTCCTTGAGGTAATCCGGGTTCTGTGCGCCGCGCTTCTTATAGGAGAAATACGGGCCCTCCATCTGAATGCCGCGAAGGACCGCACAGCCCTCCGGCTTTTCCTCTGCGATCTTCTTCGCCGTGGCAAAGGCCTTTTCCAGCACATCATAAGGGAGCGTCATGGAAGCCGGCGCAAAGGACGTCACACCGCAGCGCAGGTAATACGCAGCCATCTTCACAAGTCCGTCGTAATCGCCGTCCGAAAAATCATAACCGGAATTGCCGTGGCTGTGCACCTCGATCATGCCGGGAATCACCGTTGCGCCCTTGAGATCGACGGCGTCCTCCGGCACATTCTCCGGCAGCACCGCGCCGAACTTGCCGTCAATCACCTCAAACGCGCCTGTATGGAACTGAAAATCACCGGTAAAAATGCGTGCATTCTTGTAAAACATGGCCCGTCCTCCTTACTTTCTGATGTCGGGCAGCGTCGCCGCAGCGACGGACTGGCCCACACGGCGGGTCTTCTCATCCGGGAGCATGACCTCGACCTTCTTCGCCAGCTCCGGGAACTCATCCGCAAGGATCGCATTGCACACGGAAAGGATCGTATCGCCGCCCTTGCCGCTCATCACGCGGCCGAGCATCATCATGTGCTCGATGTCGTAGAACTGGCTGTAAAGCACAGTGGTATACGCCAGATACGCGCCGATGGTCTCGTAGATCGCCTTGGCGCGCTCGTCATCCTCCGCCATGAGCGCCTGAACGACCTTGAGCTTCTCCGCCGGACTCAGCGCCGGATCAAGCTCAATGCCGGCGGCAGGCGCCAGCTTGATCACCGCATCCTGGGAGAAATACTTGCAGCCCACGCCATAGTCGGTAGACCACTCGTCCTGCATCGCGCCCGCCTGCAGATCGACCGGGGCAAACGCCAGCTCATTGAGCCAGCCCAGAACATTCTTGTCCTTATCGACATAGCCGACGGCCTCGGAGGTGCCCATCGCCATGCCCATGATATTGCCCACGCCAAGGCCCATGGCGCCCGCCAACGCAGATACGTCGCCATCGTTGGCCACAACGATCGGCACATCGCCGATCTCCAGCGCAGCGCGGTCATAGATCGTCTTGACCTTCTCCCAATTGCTGCGCGGCACCTTGATGAACAGAGACGCCACCATCGGCGCATTGCCGATGAACACGCCGGCAGAAGAGACGCCGATCGCATCCACGCGCGGCATCTTCGAAGCGGCAGTCTTGAATGCATCGACGATGTGGCCGTAGTGATAATCCGGGTCCTCCTGCAGCTTCGGGAACCAGACAACCTCCTCGGAATACACACATTCGCCATCGATTACGGCAGAGACCTTGCGATCGGAGCCGCCAGCGTCAAAACCGATGCGGCAGCCGTCCAGATGGCCGCCAATGGGCGCAGCAGATTCATTCTCCTGCGGGCACTGATCCAGCGGCAGGTCGATCACTTCGACGTCGCGCTCGTAGGTGTTGCGGAAGAACTCGCAGTCAAAACGGCGCGCGCCCTCGGGCGTGTAATCCTGCTGAAGCCTCTTTGCCAGATCGCTGCAGCCGCACACATAGATGCGGAAGCCGCCGACAGACCAGAGCAGGAACTTGACATAACGCTCCACATAGCGGTAATCGGCCTCAAACATCTCCGCCGTGCCGTAGATCTTCGTATGATGGACGGATACCTTGCCCGCTTCGCGCTCCACAGCAATGGCAATCGGCTGCGCTGCGCCCTTGAGATATGCATCGCGCCATACGCCGAACGGAATAAACGTCGCGTCCAGCTTCGGCGCATGCTTCATGTCATAGGAAATGCCAAGATACTGCATAGTATTTCCTCCTTATGTTTCTATATAGATTCATTATACCATATTTCATTCAGGTTTCAATCACTACGCTGCATTTGTATGACAATTGTTTAAAGATCGTGCAGATCCGCAATGTACCGACCGCCCGGCCTGCAGCAATCAATGGCGATCCGCCTAAATTATGACAAATCACTATTTACCTTTATCCGGAAATGGATTATAATAATTTTGATGCGGTTATATAGCAGGTGCTGGATATTCCACGCACGCCCGCACAGGATCATCAACCAAATTGAACTGTAAGGAGTGTCTTTGACATGAAACTCTCACCTCTTCAGACGGCCAGATATCAGTATACGCCCAAGCTTCCCGGCATTCTCAGGAACGGCATTTCTGAGATTTGTGTGACCAACGGCGGCGCAACCTCCAGCGTTGCCGATCAGGAAAAGATTGCCGCTCTGTTCCCCAATACCTACGGCAAGCCTGAGCTCATCTTCGCCAAGGGCGAGAACACCGCTCCGGCCAAGAAGCAGGTTGTCGGCGTGATCCTCTCCGGCGGTCAGGCTCCGGGCGGCCACAATGTGGTCTGCGGCCTGTATGACGCGCTGAAGGCGACCAACAAGGAAAACGAGCTCTACGGCTTCAAGGGCGGCCCGAGCGGCCTGCTCGAGGACAACTACATTGTCTTCGATGACGAATACATCAATCAGTACCGCAACACCGGCGGTTTCGACATCATCGGCTCCGGCCGCACCAAGCTGGAGACTGAAGCGCAGTTCGCTGTGGTTGCCGAGGTCTGCAAGAAGCACGGCATCACCGCGATCGTCATCATCGGCGGCGACGACTCCAACACCAACGCCGGCGTTCTGGCTGAGTACTGCGCTGCGCACAACACTGGCGTTCAGGTCATCGGCTGCCCGAAGACCATCGACGGCGACCTGAAGAACGAGGACATCGAGTGCTCCTTCGGCTTTGACACCGCCACCAAGACCTACTCCGAAATCATCGGCAACATCCAGCGCGACGCCAACTCCGCCAAGAAGTACTGGCACTTCGTGAAGGTCATGGGCCGCTCCGCTTCCCATGTTGCGCTGGAGTGTGCCCTGCAGACCCAGCCCAACATCTGCCTGGTCGGCGAAGAGGTTGCCGCCAAGAAGATGTCCCTCGCCCAGATCACCGATTACATCGCCGATTCCGTCGCCGCCCGCGCGGCCAACGGCAACAATTTCGGCGTTGCGATCATCCCGGAGGGCATCGTTGAGTTCGTGCCGGAGTTCTCCATGCTCATCAAGGAGATCAACGAGCTGCTCGCCGGCGAGAAGACCGCGCAGTTCAACGCGCTGCCGACCTGGGACGCCAAGTACGCCTTCATCGAGGCGGGCCTGACCAAGGAAGCCATGGCCGTGTTCGCGGTTCTGCCGCAGAGCATCCAGCAGCAGCTGTTCCTGGAGCGCGACCCGCACGGCAACGTTCAGGTTTCCCTGATCGAGTCCGAGAAGCTCTTCTCCGAGATGGTGAAGAACAATCTGGCTGCGCGCAAGGCTGCGGGCACCTACAAGGGCAAGTTCTCCGCGCTGCATCACTTCCTGGGCTACGAGGGCCGCTGCGCGTTCCCGTCCAACTTCGACGCGGACTACTGCTACTCTCTGGGCTACAATGCCTGCATGCTCATCCAGTACGGCTGCAACGGCTATCTGTCCAAGGTGTCCAACCTGTCCAAGCCGGCCGAGGAGTGGGTTGCCGGCGGCATGCCCATCACCAAGATGATGAACATGGAGCGCCGCAACGGCGAGGACAAGCCGGTTATCCGCAAGGCGCTCGTCGAGCTGGACGGCGCGCCGTTCAAGTACTTCGAGGCGCACCGCGAGCAGTGGGCCGTTGAGACCTGCTTCGTCTATCCGGGTGCGATCCAGTACTTCGGACCGTCCGAGGTCTGCGACCTGACCACCAGAACCCTCGCTCTGGAGAAGGCCTGATTCAGATTCCATCAAACATATCAGGAGCCTGCATGGTTTTCATGCAGGCTCCTTTTTCTTGAATTCCGGCGCTTTTCTGTTATCCCAGCCTGATCACGTTCCAGCTCAGCGCCGGAATCCTGATGGTCAGCACGCCGTCTTTGATCTCGCCGTCCTTGATGGTGATGGGCGCGACGTTATCGGGCTTCTCCTCCGTGTTCACGGCCTTCACGTCGTCATGGTGCAGCACGATATGCTCCTTGACTTCCTTCAGGTCGAATGCGCGCAGGTCAACCGTCACCAGCATATCCTCCTGCATGTCCTTGTTGACAGCAAAGATGGACACAGTGCCGTCCTCAGCCTTGGTCGCTGCGATATCCAGCAGCGGAACGTTTTCATAGTCCACGCAGTCGTAGGTCGGGGTCTTCACCAGCGCCTTGAGGGATTCGCCGCGGCCATAGACGGACGCATGCATATACGGCCAGTAGATGGTCTGCATCCAGGCGCCGCCGCCGTTGCGGGTCATGATCGGCGCAATGACATTGACCAGCTGCGCCAGACAGGCGATCTTCACGCGGTCAGAATTGTTGATGAGCGTGATGAGCATGCTGCCGCACAGCAACGCATCCTCGAAATTGTAGATATCCTCCAGCAGCGGCAGGGCCTCGCCCCAGCGGTCGCGCTTTTTGATCTCTTCGTCCTGCTCGGCGCTGTGATACCAGATGTTCCACTCGTCGAAGGACAGGCCCAGCTTCTTTTTGCTCTTCTTCGTGCCGCCTACAGCGTCACAGATGGAGACGACCGTCTTGATGAAGGAATCCATGTCCATCGTGCGCGCGAGGAAGCCCGGCGTATCGTTGGTGGGATTGCCATAGTAGCGATGCAGGGAGACATAATCGACATTCTCATAGCACTGCTCAAGCACCTCGCGCTCCCAGGTGCCGAAGGTCGGCATATCGGTATGCGAGGAGCCGCAGGCCACCAGCTCGATGCTGCTGTCCACCCACTTCATCATCTTCGCGGCCTCGTTGGCTGTGCGTCCGTATTCATAGGCGGTCTTGTGGCCCATCTGCCATGGGCCGTCCATCTCGTTGCCCAGACACCAGAGCTTGATGCCAAACGGATCCTTTGCGCCGTTTCTGATGCGCAGATCGCTCCAGTAGCTGCCGCCCTTGTGATTGGCGTATTCGACGATGTTCCTCGCCGCATCCAGGCCGCGTGTGCCCAGATTGACCGCGTACATCACGTCGGAATTCATTTCCTTGGCCCAGCTGCAGAACTCATGCAGGCCCACCTCGTTGGTCTCGGTGGTGAACCATGCCAGATCCAGCCTGCGCGGGCGCTCGCTGCGCGGGCCGATGCTGTCCTCCCAGTTGAAGCCGGAGACGAAGTTGCCGCCGGGATAGCGGATGATCGGCACGCGCAGATCGCGGATGAGCTTCATCACGTCTGTGCGGAAACCATCCTGATTAGCCGCCGGGTGCCCGGGCTCATAGATGCCATTGTACACAGCGCGGCCCAGATGCTCCAGGAACGAGCCATAGATTCTCGGATCGATCCGTCCGATGACATAATCCTTATCCAGAATAACCTTTGCCTGTTTCATGGGTCACACTCCTTTTGCGTATCATCCCTTGACGCTGCCCGCCGTCATGCCGGCCATGAAGGATTTCTGGCAGAAGAGATAGACGATGATGATCGGCACAACCGCCATTACCGCGCCCGGCATCAGCACATCGTAGGCATTGCCGTAGGGCGTGATGGTGGTGCCAAGGCCGATGGGCAGGGTGAACTTCGTATCCTGATTGAGCACGATCAGCGGCCAGAGCAGGTTGTTCCAGCTGTTCATGGCGGAGAGGATACTCATCGCGCCGAAGGCCGGAATCATGATCGGGACCATGATGCGGAAGAAGATGCCGTAATCCGTGCAGCCGTCGATTCGGCCGGCCTCGATGAGCTCCTTGGGCAGGCCGGAGCAGTACTGGCGGAAGAAGAACACCATAAACGACGGAACCAGATACGGCATGATGACGCCGAAATAGGAGTTGGTCATCTTCATGGTAGACAGCGCGCGGTACATCGGCAGCAGCAGGATCTCAAAGGGCATCATCAGCAGGATCAGCACGATGATGTCAAACACCTTCTTGCCGCGGAAATTATACATAGCCAGCGCGTAGCCGACAATGGAGGCAAAGAACAAGCCCACGCCGGTCTGCAGCAGCATGACGATCAGGCTGCTCTTGTACCAGCTCCAGTAGATGCCCTCGCGATAGGTGTTCAGCGCATTATAGTTGGTAAAGGACATGATGTCCGGCTCAACCCTGAAGCTCAGGCCCTGACGCAGAATTTCCGTGCCGGGCTTGAGAGACGAGAGGAACATGAAATAGAACGGCATCATCAGGAAGATCGCAGCGATGACGAAGAAGATGCCGATGACAATCGTGCTGGCATTCGCTTTTATCTTCTGTCCCATCATGCATCCTCCTTCTTAAAGAAGCCCATGAGCAGCAGCTGGATCATGTTCACGCCGAACACCAGCAACAGCAGCGTGATGCCGATGGCAGAAGCCAGACCCATGTTGTTCTTGGTGATGCCCATCATGTACATGTAGCCGACGATGGTGCGGCCGATGCCGCCCGGATTGGACTGCTGCCACAGCGCAACGGACTCGGTAAACATCGAGAAACCGCCAAGCACCGTGATGGTCAGCACGTAGATCAGCGTCGGGCGGATGGACGGCAGCGTGATATGCAGGAAAGCCTGAACGGTATTCGCGCCGTCAATCTTGCCCGCCTCATGAAGGTCCGCCGGGATCGACTGGATGGCCGAATAGAAATAGACGATGTTCACGCCCATCCAGCGCCACAGCGTCAGCAGGACGAGCACGAACGTACTGCTTCCTGAGAACTGCAGCCACATCTTGGGCGCAGCGCCAAAAAGGCCGATGACACGGTTGGCGATGGACGTCTCCAGGCTGCCGAAGGCCAGACGGAACACAATACCGGCGACGATGATGGACGTCAGCGCCGGAATAAAATACAGCGATTTGAAGAAGTTCGGCAGCGGCGCATTCTTGCTGGCCAGCATCGCCGCAAAGAGCAGCGGCACCGGGATCAGAATCGCCACGTCCCAAACGGTGAACAGCGCCGTGGTCTTCAGCGCCATAATGTAGTTTTTGGTCAGAAGCTTGTTGTAGTTGCTCAGGCCGATAAATTCCGCCTGAGTCGGACCATCAATGCGCTGGAAGCTCATGATGATCGTGGAAATGGTTGGATAGAGATAGACGCCCAGCAGATAGATGACAAACGGCGCGATCATGACATACGGCACGATGCGCGGGTCGTTCAGACCGGACAGCTTTGCTCTGGGACGCTTCTGCGCGGATTGCATGCGGCGCCTCCTTCCTGATGAATCATCGTTCATCTTTGATGATTGGAATACGAAAGAAAGAGAGAGAAGGGAAGAATTTCCCCTTCTCCCTCTTTGTTATTTGAGGAGTTTACAAGCCTATGATGATGTGTGTGCGGATTACTCGATCATCATGCGCAGCTCTTCAGCGCAGTCCGCAGCGACGGTCGCCGGATCCTGACGCAGGATGAAGAGGTTGTACGCCATCTGCTGCTTGACGATGTCGGCAGCGACCGGATAGGTATCGATCAGGCAGGTCGGCGCGACGCTGTCGAGCGTGCCTTCGATCGCGGCGAAGATATTATCCTCATAGTACTGGAAGAACTTGTTGTCCTGCTTGAGGTCCTCGGAACCGTACAGATCGGTGCGGATCGGGTCGAAGCCCAGCAGCAGCCAGGACTGCAGGCCGGCGTCATAGCTCATGGTCGCGAACGCGAGGTAATCCTTGGCCAGCTCGACGTTCTCGCTGGTCTTGATGACAGCAGTACCGGTGCCGCCCATCTGAGCGGTCTTGTAGCCACCGTCGGTCCACAGCGGCATCGGAGCAACCTTCATCTTGCCCTGCAGGTCCGGCATGTAGTTGAGGAAGCGGTCGGTGTACCAGAACGGCATCATGACGGACGCGCTGTTGCCCTGGTTCATCCAGCCGTAGTACTCTTCAGCGTGGTGGTTGCCGCCCGGAGTCGCGATGGCGGTGCCGTCCTTCATCATGTTGTCCATGAAGGTCAGGGTGTCGATGACAACCTGCTCATCCATACGCACGGAGCCGTCCTCGGCGAGCCAGTCGCCGCCGTGCTGGCTGACCATCGGATAGATGCTCCAGCAGTCGGAGGTTTCCCAGGTGGTCATGACCTTGCCGGTCTTCTCGAGCACGGTCTTGCCGGCTGCGGCGAAGTCGTCCCAGGTCTTGATGTCGAGATAGTTGATGCCGGCGGCCTCAAGGATCTCGGTATTGTAGAACACGACGCAGGCGCCGATGTGGTGATCGATGCCGTAGTAGTTGCCCTGACGAGCATAGTTGTCAAGACGCGGCATGACGAGCACGTCCTTGAGCGGCTCGACATAGTCGTTCATCGGAGCCAGCTGGATGTCGCCCTTGAGGTAATTGGCGAACATGTTGATCTCGATGTCGGAGATGTCCGGCGCGCCTTCGCCAGACTGCAGGGCGAGGGTCAGCTTGGAGTGCATGTCTTCATACGGATAGACCTGCATGTCGATCTCCAGCTTCGGGCCGGTGGTCTGAGCGTTGTACTTCTCCAGCTGATCCTTGTACAGCTGCAGATGGAGCTCCTGGAAGGTCCACAGGGTCAGCTTCACGGGTTCTTCGGCCAGAACGCTTGCGCAGCCGAGCACCATGATCAGCGCGAGGATAACCGCCAGCAACTTTTTGGACATAATAACCCTCCTCGATTTGTCAAATCTTTGCTCTCTCTTAATCAAAAGCACACAAATAAAACGATACGATATTGACTTACCTGTAGATTAACGTTAATCTTTGTTGGTTTCATTGTACATGACATCATAACGGTTGTCAATAGATAAATCCGTCGATCTGATATGGATTTATCACAGTGCATGCCGCCCGGGCTTGTGCATTGTCAAAAAGGCCGTCATATGATAAGATATACAGTAGAAGTATGAAGCATGGGGTACAGACGATGAACCAGAATTCTTCCGGCCGCGTAACGCTCAAGGACATTGCCGTGCGCTGCGGATACACCGCCAATACCGTTTCCCGCGCGCTACGCGGCGACAAGAAGCTGCCGGAAAACACGCGTGAAACCATCTGCCGCCTCGCCCGCGAGATGGGTTATGTGCCAAACAGCTCAGCGCGTGCGCTGCGATACGGCTCAAGCCGTACCATCGCGGTGATCGTCAATGATATCAACAATCCCTATTACGCCAATATGCTCAGCCAGATCGATCAGCTGCTCAAGGAGAAGAATTACCGCACGATGATCCTGTGTACGCAGCTGGACGAGGAACTGGCCAGCGCCATGATTCAGCTGGCCATCTCCCAGACCGTGGACGGCATTCTCTTCTTCCCCTTCAACAATGCGCAGCACATCCATGAGCTGCACGCCAGCGGCATTCCATTTGTGATGATGGACCGCTGGATTCCCCATGTACAGGCGGACATCGCCCGGATTGATGACTTTGGCGCCGGATACACGATGGCCAGCCATCTTCTTGAGCTTGGTCATCGCTCGCTTCTGTACATGGCTGGCCCGTTTGTCAACAGTTCTCAGGTGGACCGCCAAAACGGCATCACTGAGGCCCTCATCGCCGCCGGACTGGACGTGAATTCGCATCTGCGCATTCTGCCGTGGGACAGCATCCCCGCCGACCCCTCCCGCTCCGAGGTTATTGAGCAGATGAAGCCCTTTGACTATACCGCCGTTCTGGCATTCAACGATGTTCTGGCCTATCATGCCATGAATGCCATTCATACCTCCGGCATGCGCGTGCCGGAAGATATTTCCGTCGTCGGCATCGACCATATCCGCTGGCGCAATACCTATCTGCCGCCCCTGAGCAGCATCACCGTCAGCGGTCAGAGTGTTGCCAAGGCAGCTATCGATCTGCTTTTCAGCCGTATTGATCAGCCTGACCTGCCCTTCCGCCATGTCGTGCTGCCCGTCACGCTTCACCTGAGCGGCACGACGCAGGCGCCCCAGACCCGCAATAAAACCGGCGCGCGATAATCGCTCCTGTCATCACACAAAAACGGTCTGCAGCATTTGATTGGCTGCAGACCGTTTTCTTTATGCTTCCCGTCCGCCCGGTCAGCGCATGAGCACCATGTACAGATCATTGACATTCGTGCCTGTCGGCCCGGTCATGATCAGCGCGTCCATCTCCCTGAGCAGCGGATATGCGTCATTGTTGTCAAGATGGTCCTGCACGCGCTGCGGCGTTGCCTGCGCATAGAATCCACCCGTCACAATACCACCCGCCGCGTCCGTCGGGCCGTCCGTGCCGTCCGAGCCGAGGGCAAACACGCAGATATTCTCCATACCCGCGATGCCCCGCGCCGCGCTGAGCGCAGCTTCCTGACTGCGGCCGCCGCGGCCCGTGCCTTTGACATGAACGACCGTCTCCCCGCCCCAGATCAGGGCGCATGGTCCCTGTGCCGCGCGGGCATGCTGCGCCATCATCTCGCCGGCTTGCCGTGCCTGACAGCTCAGCCCCTCGTCCATCACCCTTGCCGCATAGCCCAGCCGGTTTGCCTCGCGCGCAGCCGCCGCGCACAGCGCCTGCACGTTGCCGGCAACAATCGTTTCCACAGCCTCCAGCTGCTTCGGCGTCTCCTCGCGCATAGCGGCAAGCACGCCGTCACTCAGGCGCAGCGCGTATTTATCAATAATCGCCATCGCCTCTTCGCAGGTCGTCCTGTCGGGATATGCCGGGCCGGAAGCAATCGCATCCAGCGGATCGCCCAGCACATCAGATAGGATGATGGAGAATATCCTCGCCGGGGCAATCGCCTGCGCCAGCCTGCCGCCCTTCACAGCTGAAAGGCGCTTGCGGATGCAGTTAATCTCCGTGATTTCTGCACCGCAGGCGAGCATCTGACGCGTCACATCGGCGACATCCGCCAGCGTCACGCCCTGCGCCGGATACTCAAAGAGCGCCGAACCGCCGCCGGAAATCAGCAGGATCACCTCATCCTCCCGGCCAAGGCCGCGCACCATCTCCAGCACGCGCGCTGCCGCACGCACGCCGTTTTCATCCGGCACAGGATGACCGCTTTCATGCAGCTCCAGACAGCCGATCGGCCCTTCGCAGTGGCCGTACTTTGTCACCACGACGCCCTGCCGGATTCGCTGCGCGCCCAGCGCATGGTACGCCGCATGCGCCATGCGCCAGCCCGCCTTGCCCAGCGCGATCAGCGTGACCGGCCCGCCCGGCATGTGCTGCTCCAGCGCGCGCCTGACCGCCGTATCCGGCAGCACAGCCTCGATCGAAGCGCGGATGATCTGCCTGGCGTCCTCCATGATGCTTGTGCCGCTCATATGCCTTGCCTCGTCTTTCTGATCCGGTCCATGGTCAGACGGAGATGACCGCCTCGCTAGCGCCGGATTTGTTCTTTGTCACCAGAATCTGTTTGTCGATGCGCTCCTTGAGCTCCGTAACATGCGAGATGATGCCCACAAGGCGATTGCCCTGCGTAAGGCCTGCCAGCGTGGAATACGCCTTGCTGAGCGCTTCACTGTCCAGCGAACCAAAGCCCTCGTCCACAAAGAGCGTATTCAGCCGGATGCCGGTGGACATCTGCACCTCGTCGGAAAGCCCCAGCGCCAGCGCCAGCGACGCCATGAATGATTCGCCGCCGGAGAGCGTATTGACGCTGCGCTCCGTCGCATTGATGTGATCGACGATATCCAGTTCAAGGCCGCTCTGGCTCATCCTGTTTCCGGCAGCGCGCCTGCGCCTGAGGTCGTACTGCCCGCCGGACATCTTTCTCAGCCGCAGATTGGCCCTTTCCAGAATGCGGTCAAAATAGGTCGTCTGGATGTAAGTTTCCAGCATGATCTTTTCCTTGCCCGTCAGGTTGCCGTTCGCCGTCTCCGCCAGCGCCTTCATCCATGCATACCGGGTTTCCAGCTCCGACATGCGTCTGGCTTTGTCCGCAATGCTCCTGCGGGCCGCCGCATTTGCCGTCATGCGCGCATGCACTTCTTTCTGGCTTCGCAGCGTCTTTTCCCTGATCAGCGTCAGTTCGGCTTTCGCCTTTTCCAGCGCATCCGCATCCTCCTGCGGCTCATCCTCAAGCTGCTTTCGCAGCTGATCGCCGGCCGCGCAGATAGCAGCCAGCGCCTCCTTGCCGGCATTGTGCCTGTCCTGCGCCAGTTTCAGCGCCGCAGCAAGCGCCGCAAGCGATTGCTTCAGCGAGGACAGCTCGCGCTGCGCGGCTGCCTTGTCCGTGTGACTCAGCTTCGCGCGCGCGCCGTCAATCTGCCTGCTCAGCTCCAGCACGGAGGCCGCCAGCGCAGCAAGCCGCTCGTTGCTCTTCGTCATGATCCTTTGCGCGTCGGCAAGCGCCGCTTCGCTTTGGGGAATCAGCTCGTCCAGCCTGCCTCTTCGCGCTTCCTTCGTCATAATCTCTGCCAGCTGGCTCTCAAGCAGCCTGATCTGAGCGGACGTCTGTACGCCCTTTTCGCGGATGACATTCTGCGCCGCCTCCAGTTCAACGCCGCCAAGCTCCTGAGCGATTTCCCGGCGAAGGTTTTTCTCCGCGGTATCGACGATGCCCTTTTGCGTGCTGGCTGCGCTGCTGGCCTTCTCCGTCAGCGTCTGCGCTTTTTCATATGCCTGCTTCGCCGTTTTGACGTCCGCTTCTGTGGGCGCGCTTTGCGAAAGCAGCGCCGGATGCGGATGCTCCGTCGAGCCGCATACCGGACACGGCACGCCGTCTTTCAGCGCTGCGGCGATCACGCCCGCCTGCTCGTCCAGAAACGCCTTGTTCATGGCGTCATAGCGCTGACGAAGTGCGGCAGATTTTTCCCCGGCGAGCCGGTATTCCCTCTGCTTTTCCAGCAGCATCTCCTGTTGCCGGGCAAGCTGATCCAGACCGGCATACAGCGTGCGCAGCTTTGTACGCTGCTCTTCAAGCGCTTTTTTGCCCGCAGAAATCCTTTCCTTTTCCTCGCCGACGCTTTCCAGCGTGCGGCGTTCCTCCTTGAGCGCTGCGATCTGCGCGTTCAGCGCTTCGCTGTCCCTGTGCGCCGCCTCGTGGATCGCCAGCTCCGCCTTCTGCGCCTTTTCCTTCTCTGCGATCTCCGCCGTCATGGCCTGCAGCTCGTCATATGCGGGCAGCTGCAGTTCAACTGCGGCGATCTGCCCCCGCAATTCTTCCTGCCTTCCGGTCGTTTCCTGCGCGCTTTCAAGCGCCGCGCTGTCGCTTTGAAGCCGGCGCTCGGCTTCCTTTCGGGCCGCCTCGTTTTCCTCAAGGGATTTCTTCGCCGCCCGATAGGCCGCCGCTCTGGCAATCCCTGCCACAACCCCTTCCATACGCCGGTCCGTGTACCCGAGCCGCTCGTCCAGTTCGGCCTGAATGCGTTCATCCTCATCCATCAGCGCGGCAAGCAGCTCCATCACATCCGCTATGGGCAGTTCACCCTGTCTGGCCTTCTGCGCGGCGATCACGTGAAGCGAATCCCCGCTGCAGACGATGCCGTCCATAAACTGACGGATGCTCTGCGCGCCCTGCCTGAGCTCGGCGTAAACCTCTGCAGCCCTGCTCTTGAGCTGCTCCTGAAGCTCGACATACCGGCCCGTGCCAAAGATATCGCGGAAGATTCTCTGGCGCTCTCTGGTATCAGCCTGCAGCAGCTTTCTGAAATCACCCTGAGAAATCATCGCCACCTGCGAAAACTGTTCGCGGCTGAGGCCGATGATCTCCGAAACCGCTCTGTCCACTTCCCTGAGCTTGCTGACGACGCGGCCGTCCGGATAGACCAGCTGCGCGTCGGCAGGCTGCTTTGTCGTGCCGCTGCCGCGCGTTTTTGCACGCTCATAATCCGGATTGCGCTGGACGGTATACGTTTTTCCGTCATAATCGAATGTGAGCTCGACGAATGTCGGCTGCTCCGGCTTTGCATACTTGGAGCGAAGCATGCTCACTTCACGGCTCTCGCCGCTGGCCGAGCCAAAGAGCGCATAGGTGATCGCGTCAAAAATGGTCGTCTTTCCCGCGCCCGTATCGCCTGTGATCAGGTACAGGCCGCTTTCGCCCAGCAGGTCAAAATCCAGTTCCTGCGTGCCCGCATACGGACCGAATCCGGCAATGATCAGTCTGATCGGCCTCATGCACGTCCCTCCCAGATGGATTCAATGAGTTCCTGCGAAAACGCGCGCTGCTCCTCGCTCATAGGCTGATTATTCTGCTTCTGATACAGCTCTTCAAACAGCTCCAACGGCGATTTTCGCTGCACATTCTGCGCGCCCTCGACAATCTGATTGCTGCGCGTGCGGGTATTGTCATAGCTGAGCTTCATGATGCCCGGATAAATGGCGCGCAGGCGGCCGACCGCCTCCTGCACATCCTCCTCATCCGTAAGGATGACATGCAGATAATCCTGTGTATTCTGCGCGCTGTAAAAGCCCTTGTCCGTCAATTCGGCAAATGTGCCGCGGATCTGGCGCATATCGCGCAGCGGCTCAAGGGGCAGCGCCTCAAGCGACAAATCTCCCTTTGCGCCAAGATTCACCATCGTCACGCTCTTGTAATGCCCCGCCTCAGAGAAGGAATACTTGAGCGGCGTGCCGCAGTAGCGCACGCGGCTGGAAGCGATATTCTGCGGGCCGTGGATATGGCCCAGCGCCACATAGTCGATCCCGTCAAAGACGGAGGCATCCACATTGTCGCTGCCGCCGACGCTGATCTCCTCCGATTCGCAGGTGGACGCGCCCGTGACAAACTGGTGCGTGAGCAGCACGTTCCGCGCGGACTTGTCCATGTTCGTCTTCTCAAGCGCTGTGCGCACAGCGTCGGTATAGGTTTCCACGCCTTCATCCGGGTAAAACCGCTTCACGTGCGCCGGCTTGATGAACGGCAGCAGCCAGAAGTGCACATCGCCGTGCTCATCCGAAAGCGTCACGCAGGAAATCTGCCCGTCGTACACCGGAGAAAGGTGAATGCCTGCGCCTTCCATCAGGCGATTGCCGAATGCCAGCCGCTCCGGCGAATCATGGTTGCCGCTGATGATGAGCACCGGCAGCCTGCGCCGGGCCAGCCGAAAGAGAAAATCGTCAAACAGCGTCACCGCTTCGGCGGAGGGAACGCTTTTGTCGTATACATCTCCCGAAATCAGCAGCGCATCCGGCCTGTGCCCGTCGATAAGCTGAATGATCCTGGTCAGGATATATGCCTGATCCTCGATCATGGATACTTCGTTGACCCGCTTGCCGATGTGCAGGTCGGACAGATGAAACAGCTTCATGAAATCCTCCAAATACGACTTAAACGATCCAGCCCGTATGCCGCCTGCAGACGCCTCACACGCAGAGCCATTCCACGTGCCTCGCCTTTTCCGCCTCGGGCAGCGTCAGGTTTTCCAGCATGCGGCCAATAACCGCCTCCGGCACGGCATAGCGCCGCTGCGCATTGCGCCGCAGGTTCTCCTGCCACGCCGTTTCCAGAAAGACGATGCGCACCGACGCATGATACTCCTCGAACAGACGGATATGCTTGTCTCTCATCATATCGGTAATGCCCGTTGCATTCCAGATGAAAGGCTGCTTTGCCCGAAGATGAACCCTTGCCAGCTCGCGCGCCGCCTGAACCACCTGCCCCTGATTGTCCGCAGGCCTGACGCCCATCTGCCTGCGCAGGTCATCCATGCATACCACGGGAAGCTCCGGGTGATTCATGGCAATCCACGTGTCCTTGCCCGTGCCGGGCAGGCCGCACATCAGGATCACCTCGCCCCATGTGTCGTCATAGAGCTCCTGCTGAGGCCATACGTTTTTGCCGGACAGATACGCATGACGCGTATGGGCGGACGCAAAGGCATACGCCCCGTCCAGACAGCCGGCCTCCTTCGCCAGCTCCATACCCAGCTGCAACCTGTCGAGCTGTTCCCGACGGTCATCGCTGATGCGCCCGCGCACATCAGCCTCGGCGAGCAGAAAGAGCATGCGCAGCGCAAAATCCGGCGCCAGATCGCCATTGGCGGCGATTCTGCGTGCACGCAGCTGCGGCTCGTCGTGATCCAGCAGATGCAGCGGGGACGTATGATAGCGGATCAGCAGGCATACCGTTTCCCGGAAACACTGCGCCTTCGGCGTGCCGGAAAGGCCGAATTCCTGCCAGAGCAGCCGACGAGCATCCTGCGCGCCAGCCGCGCCGTGGCTGGGAGACACGAGGACGCCGTCCTCTTCCCGGGTGCAGCGGATCTTTCCCAGATCATGCAGCAGCGCCGCCAGCGCCAGCGCCTGCTGCCGCCTCGGGGCCAGCGCCCGGAAATCCGGCAGCTGTGCAAGCGTCTGACAGACCATGCGGGTATGCGTCCACACGTCGCCCTCGCCGTGCCACGCAATGTGCTGCTGCGTGGCGGCCATCTGCACAAACAGTGGCGAAAGGCTGCTGCGCTGCAGCTTCTCCCAGTCCCACGCATAGTCCGGCCCGCACGGCAGACACGCAAGAATCTCAGCAAATTCCTTTCCGAATCCATCCATGCGCATCTCAGCCCCTTTCTCTTCGCGCAATCAGAACGTCAGCAGCTCGCCGACACTGCGGCACAGGCCGTTGGGCACGATCGGCCGCTCCAGCCAATGGGTCTTGGATTCCTCCACAACCTGCAGGAAGCTGCTGCGCACATATTTGACGCGCTGCACAACCTGTCCATCCTCTTCAACCTTGATATAGAGCCCCTCCATGCTTCTGCCTGCATCCGTTTCCCTGCAGATCCTGTCCGGATCAAGGCCCTCTTTTTCCGCAGCCGCGCGCAGATTCGCAATGTGATCGGGCGTGATGAATCTGGAATCGCCCAGATACCTGAGCACGTCCTCCATTCTGTCAAACTTTCCCTGCGCCAGCACCGGCACCGAGCAGATCGGCAGGCCCTGCGTCATCTCCCGTCTGGACGGCGTGTCGAGATAGCGGCCCGTCTCACGGTCCAGAATGTCAAACTCCATGAAATAATGCGGCAGCGCATCGTAGTAGATGGAATGCTTGGCATACATCCACTCACCATACATCACATACCGGCAGCCAAGACGCTCATGCAGCGCATGCTGATGAATGCCTGCCCACTGTTTGAACAGGTTGTAGTGGCGCTCCCGGTAGCCGCCCGTCAGATAGTGTCCGCGGCTCTGCAGCAGCATTTCGCCCTGCGGATTAAAAGAGAGCGCGGAATTCGCCCCGTCAATCTTTTCCTCAATCACGATATGTCTGCCCGCAATGCTGGAAAACGGGATCTGAGAGAGATCCTCATCGCCCGGCTGAAGACGCGAGCCCTCGATATGCGGCGTGCGGGGATATTTAATGATCCTGTAATCTGTATTCATCGTCACACCTCCATGGTTATTCCGGCCGCCTGCTGCGGCCCTGTGCTGCTGTCCCTGTGTGCAAAGCGGCCAGCTTACAGCACTCTGCCGCCGACGGACGCCATCATGATCAGATGGCCGTTCACGCCGCTGAAACTCAGCTTCGTACACCCGGCCTCGCCAAAGAGCTCCGTCAGCACATCCTTCGTCAGCAGGTGAATATGCTCGGGATTGTCATCCGGCTTGGACGGCACGGAGACCAGCACATACCGACGCGCAAGGCGCACGGCTGCCCGGACAGCTGCGCCCACATCCGGAATATGCTCGAGCACCTCCAGCAGCGTGACCACGTCAAAGCTGCCATCCGGCATATCCCACGCACAGATGTCCTGCCTGAGCGCGGTGAGGTTTTCCATGCCGCCCGCAGCAACCGCGCTGAGCAGCTCCACGCGGTGCTCCAGCAGATCCAGCGAGGTCACCTCGGTCCACGGGAATTCCTGCAGGAACGTAAACAGGAATACGCCGCGACCGCTGCCCACATCCAGCAGGCTCTGCGGCTGAATGCCGCGCAGCATGCCCAGCACGCTTTTCACGCGCGGCAGATCCGCATGGCTCTTGAAGCGGTACATCTTCAGTCCGGCTGCCTGTCCGGCTTCAATCAGCTGTTCCTGCTGCTCACGCGTCAGCAAATCCAGCGGCTGATCCAGCAGCGCGCGGCTGACCGGAAGCACGCCTTTCCCCGCCATGCTGCGCACATATGCAGCCGCGGGCTTCATCACGTATCTGTCCTGCATTCATTTCCCTCCAGCCCTGATGATCCGGGCACATGCCGCAGAATCATTCTCTGTTTTGTATATTGTTTCATGATATCTGCAGTATAACACAGCCTCTATCCAAAGACAATCTGCATCCCCAATCGCCATTTCTCTGTCCCGGCGAATTCACGCCTGCGCAAACAGCCGCAGAAGGCATCACCCTCTGCATCGGCAGGCTTTATCGGATGGTTATCCTCCACGTATTGGTGTAAGTCTTCCCGGGCTCAAGCCGGATCAGATCCGGCTGATGCTCAAAGGCAGCCGTCTCTCCCTGCCGCGAAGGCAGCGAAGCCCACGGCTCAATGCACACATACGGCGCATCCTTTTTCGGCCAGTGCCAGACGCCGAGATACGGCATATCCGGAAAGGAAACCGTCACGCTGCGCGCAGAGCCCGGCGCCTCCAGCGTCACCTCTCTGGCCATGTTCCTGAGCACAATAGCGTCGTCGTCAAACAGCTCGTGCCGCAGCGCAAGCATCACGTCCTGCTCAAGCGGAAACGCGCTGTCCTGCCCGTTCACAAAGCAGTCCGCACTGAATCCCACGCGCACCGGCTTGCAGGGGCTGGCAAAGCGCAGGCGGTAATCCTCAAAACGCCTGCCGGCTTCCAGCGGCACATTGAAGCCCGGATGGCCGCCCAGACCGAAGTACATCGTCCGTCCATCCCGGTTCACAGCCTCAAAGGTGATGTGCAGCGTGCTGCCTTCAAGTGCATAGATGATCCGGAAGATGAACCTGCGCGGGTACTGCGCATAGGTTTCATCGCTGTCGCACAGCTCAAACGCCATGCGCTGCGCATCCTTCTCTTTGAGCGCAAACCGGCTGCCGGGCGCAAAGCCGTGAATCGCCATGCGGTATGTCTGGCCATCCAGGGTATATTGTCCCCGCCAGAGTCTGGCCACATAAGGAAAGAGGTTCAGCGCCCGGTCACTCCAATAGCGTGCATCACCCTGCCAGAGATACTGTGCGCCATCCGCCGCGCAGATGGACTGCAGCTCTGCGCCCTGTTCGCTGGCTGTAACAGTCAGCGCGTCATTGTGAATCGTATGCAGCATCGCGGTATTCTCCTCATCACGTTGTCATATCGGGGAAATCGTCACGCCAGCCTCAGCAGCCTTGCGCTGTTTCGGAGACATGCCCCTTTTCTGTTTATCATCATACCATGACATGCGCAAGGAAAAAACATGGTATTTTGTCAGAATCACTCGGATAAACCTGTATCATGCCGTTAAGATGTTTTAGTTACTGTTTTTGTAAGAATGCTGCCCGCGCTTCAACTGGAAACTGTGCATGCATGTACTCCAGAATCGCTTCCTTTAACACAACGGTTTTCCTCTGTTGGAACACGAAGATATATTTTCCAGAGTATTCTTATCCGGTATTGTGCCATTGTCAACAGTCATTCAGCAACATGCGCTTGGCTTGTGATCCCTTTTATACTCGGGACGTTTCCCCCATGCGGGCACAGAGTTTCTCTCTGCAAGAATGTTTTTCTGCAGCATTCCCTTCTGAGTTCCTGCAAAGGACTGGACCGCCGCGCAAAACAGCCCAAATCATCTCAAAACCTGCTCTACGCACCCCAAGCTGTGCTTATTTGACCCATTCTCCGCAAGCAAAAGCCATTTTCTATAAAAGTAAAGTAAGCAAAAAATCCATCAGGCATTGTATCAGTACCTGATGGATTTCATGGCTAAAAGAGCAAATTGTGATACAGGGAACGAATATGATTTGGTGCATTTCATCCCCAAGCCACTTCATTCCCCATATGATTATTCGCTTACACTAAACAGATACTTCCTGCCTGTTCCCAGGACCATCGCATCATAGCCGCGCTTTACCTTCTCATAATCAAGATCGCGATCCAGCACGATGCCGCGGCCTACGCAGTCAACGATCACGCCTGCGCCAATCTTCTGCAATTCCTCTTCAAGCTCCAGTACCAGTTCAGGCGCACTGCCCGGCTCCGTGCTTCTGCCGTCAAGGATCAAATGCAGATAAACCTGATCAAGATCTTTGGCCATTGCCGCCAGCTTCTGCGCATATTCGATTGATCCATGCGAAGAGAGCTTCGTCAGATAGGCAAGCAGATGCAGCCCCTTACCCTCGCGCTTCGTGCGCTCAATTGCATCAAGGAAGACAGGATTGCTTTCAAAGGAACCGTCTTCCATCGCCGTCGCAAGGCGCATATCATCCTGCGGAACCATACGGCCTGCTCCCAGATTGCTGTGACCCGCTTCCGAATTGCCTGCCTTGCCCTTGCCCAGACCGACCCACTCGCCGGACGCATGAAGCAGCGTATGCGGATAAGAAGTAAAGAGCGTCTTCCACGGCTCCGTCTGGCCGATGTGGATCGGGTTGGTTTCATCCTCCGCGCCGATTCCCCAGCCATCCAGAATCACCAGCAGCACCCTGCGCCCCGCCTGCGGCGGACAGACCATCAGGCTCTCTGCCGTCATGCCCTCAGGCTTCTTCACGCCCATCCATTCCAGCACCGTCGGCGCAACAGAAGAAAGGCTCTTCCCTTCCTTCAGCTCCGACTCCCCGCCTCTGGGATCAACCAGTACAAACGGCACAGGATTGCTCGTGTGCGCCACATCCGGCTTGCCCTTGGGCGTTGTCATCCTCTCCAGGTTTCCGTGATCCGCCGTGATCATCACGACGTAATCCTTTGCAGCAGCTTCTTTGACCAGTTTAGCAAGATTCTCGCTCACACATTTTGCCGCCTCCAGCTTCGCGCCATTGTCGGACGTATGGCCGATCACGTCGCCATTGGCAAAGTTGACGACCGCAAAGTCATGCTTACCCAGCTCGCTGATCACCTTCTCTGTGACCTCCGGCAGGCTCAGCTGCGGCACCGTTTCAAACTTCACGCCTCTCGGTGACGGAATGCGGATATCCGTCTCTCCCGGATACGGCTCATTGTTGCCGCCGTTGAAAAAGAACGTCACATGCGCGTATTTTTCCGATTCCGCACAGTGCAGCTGCGTCTTTCCCGCCTCGCTGAGCGCCTGCGCCAGCGTGTCGGTCAGCTTAGCCGGGCCGAATGCCACCGGCATGCCTGCAAATTTCTCATGATATAACGTGAACAGCACAAAATGCAGATCCCTGCGCTGCTCGCGCTGCACAGCAGAAAATGCACTGTCTGTAAACATCTCTGTCAGTTCGATTTCACGTTCGCCGCGCCGGCAGCAGAACACGACCGTGTCTCCGTCCTGCACCTTGCCTACCGGCGTTCCCTGCGCATCAACAGCCACAAGCGGCTCCATGTAATAATCAGCGCCGCCCTGAGCATATGCTTCTTTGATTGCAGCGGCCAGGCTGACGCCGCCGCGTTCTTTTTTGACCGCCATATTATTTTTCTCCCTCTCTGCAGTAAAAACTCTGCCGCATTTTCGGCTTTTCTGCCTTTTCCATCATCTCGCGCATTTCCTTCACATACCTGCGCCATACATAGCAGGTAGCCCCTGCGCCCATCGTCAGCGGGACAACGGCAAGCTGAATAAACAGCGTAAAGAAGAAACCATACTCCCCGATTTCAAGCACGCAAAGCGTCAATCCTCCCAAGACAAGAAACGCAAACACGAGGAATGCAAACGCAGCAGGCGCAAGCGCCTTATTCCGTGCAGCTCTCTGGCAAAGCAGGCAAATCGCCGTACCCAGAACCGAAGGGAGGATACATTCCAGCACGCCGGCAAGCAGCGGCGAAACGCCCGCAAACAGATGCTCAATCGGATCAATCAGCAGCACAAAGCTAAGGCCGTATGCGGCGAGGAACACGAAGCTCAAGGCAAACGCATAGAGCAGAAACGTACTTTTAATCTTTCCGTTCTCAACGAGTGTGAACATATCCCAGAAAGTGTGTTTCTTTTCCGCTGCCACCTGCTGTGTCCTCCGCCGCATACGGCTCAGTTATTTCTTATTTCCTCCACTCGGGGATGCGTTTTACTTGGTAAACGCGTCGCTCCAGTAGACCCAGAAATCGTTGATGTCGAGATAGGTGTCGTAAACTTCCTGCGTATTCAGGGCCACGATCTGAATCTGGTCGAGACCGATCTCGTTGGACTCGTCCACATAGTCGTCGCGCATGAACCAGCAGCCCAGGCGGGTGAACACGTCAAGCGCCTTGGTGTCGCCGTTCGCGCCGCCCATCAGGTAGTGCATGAACAGGCGCGCGCCATACGGATTGTCGGTCTGCGTCACGAGATAGAGATTCTTCGGGTTGGAGAGAGACGCATAAGGCTTCATCTCGGTGACCCAAGCCAGCGGCCAGTTGTTCTCATCGCGCTGGTCAAGCTTGTTGGCAGTGGCAAAGCCCAGCGCCGGAACCTCGGATTCCGCAACAGCCTGTACGATTTCATCGCCGTCAGAGATAAAGCCGACTTCGAGCTGCGCCAGACGATAGAGGAACTCATACGCAGCATTCTTCTCCGGAACCGGGATCACAGTCGCGTCATAGGTGTACTCCAGCTCCTTGCCGTACTTCTCCAGATAAGCAGCTTCGAGCTCGTCGGAGTAGCACGCCAGGTTTGCATAGAACGCCATGTAAGAGGTGTCGCCGGAGATATTCTTGCAGTAGATCTTGAACTTCTGGACGCCGTTTTCGTCGAGCTCAATGATGTCCCACCAGTTGTCAATCGGCGCGCCGTCCGGGAACTGGGCAGTGTTATAGAACCAGATGTTCAGGGCTTCGTACAGCGGCAGGGCTTCCTGCAGCTTCTCAGCCGGGATGTGCGCGATCACTTCGTCCGGATAATAGGCCTGCACCCAGCCGTCCGGATACCATTCATTGTAAATGGTAGCAACAGCGTCATTGACCGCCAGCACGTCCGCGGTGATATTGCCGGTGTCCTGCTCGGTGGCAACCTTCTCCTGAATCTCGGACGGCGTCAGGGTGTAGTTTTCAACCTTCAGTTCAGGATACTCAGCCATGAACTTATCGGCAGCCTTGGCCATCTTGCTGGTTTCGGAATAGATGACGATCGGGCCCTTTTCTTCCTTAGCCTTCTCATAGAGCTCGGCAGCAGTCAGGCTGTTGAGCTCCGGATCAGCCAGCGCGATGCTGGCGCTCACTTCAAGGCCGGACGGGAGCGTGACGGTCTCTGCCAGCGAAGCGAGCGGGCACAGCGTCAGGCAGAGCACAGTGACGAGGATCAGGATCTTCTTCATGATGGTTCTCCTTTCTTATTTGGGGTGTCGATCAAACCGGCATGCCAGCCGGATGAAGCTAAAGCAAAAGAGAAAATCAGACGGCAAACTTGACCAGCTTTTCGGACTTCGCATCGTAGACGTTGAACTTGTCCGGGTCGATCTTCAGATACACCGGCTGGTTCATGGTGTACATCTGAATGCCGATCTGCTTGACAAGCAGTTCATCCTCGCTGCAAACGACGGTGATCAGTGTTTCGGAGCCAGCCGGCTGGTCAGCATAAACCTTCGCTTCAACCATGCCCTCGCCAGCTTCCCTGTGCATCTCGATCTGCTCGGGGCGGATACCGATCACACAGTCGAATTCGCCTGCGGGCGCCGCTTCTGTGACGTCCTTCTTCGGGAAAGTGAAATTGCCGAGGCTGCAGGCAACCTTCATCTCGCCGCCCTCGTACTTCGCCTTTCCGTTGATGAAGTTAATGCGCGGGTTGCCGATAAAATCCGCAGCCATGAGCGTCGCCGGATTGGTATACAGATCCAGCGGCTTGGCCACCTGAATCAGCTCGCCCGCAGAGAACAGAGCGATCTTCGTGGACATCGTCATGGCCTCGATCTGGTCATGGGTAACGTAGATGATCGTGGTGCCCATCTCGTTGTGCAAACGCTTGAGCTCAGCACGCATGTCGATGCGCAGCTTCGCGTCGAGGTTGGAAAGCGGCTCGTCGAGCAGCAGGATCTTGGAATGACCCGCAATCGCGCGCGCCATCGCCACGCGCTGCTGCTGGCCGCCGGAGAGCTCGCTGGGATAGCGGTCGGCATACTGCGCGATGCGCATCTTTTCAAGCGCATCCATGACCTGCATCTTGATCTGTTCCTTCTTCATCTTCTTAATCTTGAGACCGAAGGCAACGTTGTCAAACACGGTCATATGCGGCCACAGCGCATAGCTCTGGAACACCAGATTGAGTTCGCGCTTACCCGGCTCAAGAAAGAACGCGTCATTTGCGTTGATCACTTCCTTGCCGTCCATGGTCATGGTGCCGTTCTGCGGCTTTTCAAGGCCGGAGATGATGCGCAGCGTCGTCGTCTTGCCGCAGCCGGACGGGCCCAGAAGCGTCATGAAATCGCCGTCCTCAATCGTGAGGTTCAGATTCTTAAGGACATGGTTATTGCCGTAAAATTTATCGATATTCTTCAGTTCAATTCTTCCCACGGTTTCTGCCTTCCTTTCTGAGCGCCTCAGCCCATGCTCTTGCTGATGTCTGCGTGGAATACCTTATTGGCAATCAGGTACGACAACATAATGAACACAACCATTACGATGGAGATTGCATCCGCCATCTGCGGCAGCGCATCCGCCGAGTATACGAACGCCAGATAAGAGAGCGTACGGGTACTGGGCGTCATCAGCAGGGCGATGACATCGAGCTCCTTGGCGATGGTGATAAACACCAGCATCATGCCGGAAAGGAAGCCGTTCTTGGACAGCGGAAGCACAATCCTGAAAATCCGCTGCCAGAAGCTCGCTCCGGCTACATCCGCCGCCTCTTCAAGCTCAGTGCTGATCTGCATCATATTTGCCATGCCCGAGCGGGAGGCAAACGGGAAGTGCTTGACCACACTGACCAGCACAACCAGCGCAAATGTGCCATAGAGCGAAGGGATCGGTCCATGCTTCACGGAGAACATGCCCAGGAAGATCGCACCAAAGGCAATCGATGGAATCAGATACGGGACGAAAACCAGCTGCTCAATCAGCGAACCATACCACTTGCCGCGGCCGCGGGTGGATACATAGCCAAAGAACTGACCGCAGAACGCCGTGATGATCGAGGCGATCACCGTCAGGCGCACGGTATTCCACAGCGCCTTGGTGAAGTCCGGGTTCTTGAAGATACCCGGGAAGTTGACGTTCTTAGGAGCCTCACTCAGGTCTCCGATCCAGTTATACAGCGTCAAATTGTCCAATCCGTAGCCGGCTCCGGTACTCACCTGGAAACTCTCCAGCACCAGAATCATCATCGGCACAAACAGCGCCACAATCAGGAACACAATCAGGAAGATCATCAGCGGATACTTTGCTTTGCCCAGATGCAGCACGTTGCTGTGGCCGCCCTTGCCGCCGATAGTGGCATAGGACTTGCGCGTGCCGGTGATGATCTTATTGGCAAAGATGCAGCCGGAAGCCATGAAGACCATCAGCAGCGCCATCGCGTAGCCAATGCCCTTCGTACCGGCGCCCAGCGCGTCGTACATGCGGGTGGAAAGCGTGTAATAGCCAATGCGCAGACCGAGGTTTGCCGGCACGCCGTACGCGCCGAGCGTCTTGCTCAGCGTCATGATCAGACCGGAAAGCACCGCCGGCAGCACCAGCGGCAGCGTGATGCTGCGGATAATCTGCAGCTTGTTCGCGCCCTGAATCTCGCCCATCTCCTCCAGCTCGCTGTTGATCGACTGCAGCGTGCCGGAAACCATGATATACGAATACGCGTAATAGTGCAGCACCATGACCATGATGATGGCCACCGGACCGTACGCCAGCCAGTCCGGCACGGCTATGCCAAGGCCCTCAAGAAAGCCCGGAGAGCCGCCGCGCGCATTGCGGAAAACACTCAGCCATGCCATCGACTTGCACCACGACGGGATCATATACGGCACGATAATCAGCAGCGAAAGAACGCTCTTGCCCGGCAGGTCGCTTCGCACCATCAGCCACGCCATAATGCTGCCAAATGGCACGGCGATCAGGCAAGTGAAGAACGAAATCAGCAGCGAATGAGAAAGCGGCCGCCAGAATGTCGCCATGGAAAGCTTACTGGCAAACAGGTACTTCCAGTAATACAGCGTAAAATCGCCGACCTGACCGCCTGCGCGCCTCGCTTCGGCACGGGCAAGCGTAAACGTCGTCTTCAAAACGCTGACCAACGGCACAGCGACCAGACAAATCAGCATCACCAGTGAAATCAGCACAATCAGATTGAACGGGTTGGTGACAACACTCAGCACCAGATTCTTGAGCCGCTTCGCCGTCATGGGTTTCTTTGGCGCTTTCCCAGACACATGACCACCTCTTTCTAACAGTCGCGCTGTATATTTCGATACATTTTCTTTCCGGAATCCTAGCACTTTTTCCCATTTTTATTATCTTATCACTGAAAAAGATAAAAATCAATCACTTTAGTGTTTGTTTCCGGGAATGATATCAATTCTTTATACTGTTTTATCGGATTCCGGTTCCATGCGCCTCTCCATGCCCATTCCTTCATAGAGAGAAAGGCCGTATGCCGCCAGAATCCTCGCCGCATACAGCCTTTCTTCCAAAGGAGAAATGAATCTTTCAGACTACAACCGACATTCCGCTCCGCAAATCAGACCAGCGTCCTGCGTTCACGCTCCTGCTCGCTGGCGTCCTTCTGTGCAGAGTACCAGATCGGATTGGCAAAGCGAAGATAGCAGGGATCGCCTGCGCGGAACATGTTACGATGAGGCGCCTGCACACGCACCGTCTGATCGCCCAGCGCAACGATGTACTCCGTAAAATCTGTCAGGAACACGCGCTTGACCACCGTGCCCGGGATACCTTCATCTCGGCTGATCTCAATCGTGTTGGGGCGGGTTGCCAGAAGCATTTCCTTTTCGCTCGTCTTGGGAGCGTCCATGCCCAGCGGCGCACTGTGATCGCCCTTAAGGTAGACCCTGCCGCCGGAGAGTTCGACATGCGTGAAATTCGACTGGCCGAGGAAACTGTGGACAAACTTATCCGTCGGGTTGTTGTACAGCTCCGTCGGCGTACCGATCTGCTTGACGACGCCCATGTCCATCACCAGCATGCGGTCCGACAGAGCCATCGCCTCGCTCTGATCATGTGTGACGAAAATAATGGTGAAGTTGAATTCCTTCTGAAGCTTCTTGATTTCAAAGCGCATGGTTTCGCGCAGCTTGGGATCCAGATTGGACAGCGGCTCGTCAAGAAGCATAACCTTCGGGCTGGTCACAATGGCGCGCGCAAGCGCGATGCGCTGCTGCTGGCCGCCGGACAGATCGGACGGAAAGACCTTCTCCATGCCATCGAGGCTGCAGTGCTTGAGCGCCTTGGCCACGCGCTCGCGGATCTGCGCGGCAGGCACCTTCTTGACCTTGAGCGGATAAGCGACATTGTCAAAGATATTCATGTGCGGCCAGACGGCGAACGCCTGGAACACCATGCCCAGGCCGCGCTCTTCCGGCGGCACATACAGGTTCTTCGAGCGGATGGACACAGGTCTGCCGCCCAGATAGATCTCGCCCTCAGAGAGATCCTCAAAGCCGGCGATCATACGCAGCGTGGTGGTCTTGCCGCAGCCGGAGGGACCAAGGAAGGAGAAGCATTCGCCTTCCTTGACGTTAAGATTGAAATTATCCACCGCGGTAACAGTGCCCAGCGTCTTCGTTGTGAAGCGCTTGGTCACGTTTTTCAGGACAATCTGATCCATACCTTACACTCCCTTCCGGTCGCGGGTGATATACTTGACCACGCCGTTGCAGACCATGATGATGACAATCGCCACGACGGACAGCGCAGCCGCCTGCGTCATGTAGCCGTTATCGCGCAGGTTCTGAATCGCAACGCCGAGCGTACGGCTGTTGGGGCCGTAAAGCAGGACGGAGGTCGTCAGTTCGCGCATGGCGGGCAGAAACACGAGGAAGAAGCTGGAAATCATCGCAGGCTTGATCAGCGGCAGCGTCACGTCGGAGAGAGACTCCATGTGCGTCGCGCCGCAGGCACGGCTGGCGTCCTCAAGCGAGATATGCACCTGCTGCAAAGAAGCCGAGCAGCTCTTGAGCGTATAGGACAGGTAGCGCGCAATATACGCCACAAGGATGATCCAGATGGAGTTATAAAGCGTGATGCCGAACACCGCGCCGGACCATGCAAGGATACAGCCGATGGCCATAACCGTACCCGGCAGAGAATACGGCAGAACAGCCAGCGTCTCCAGCAGACCGCTTCCCCTGGGCTTGACCTTATAGATGACGTAGGAAAGCATGACGCCCAGGAACAGGCAGATAAAGCCGGAGCTGAAGCCGAGGAACAGAGAGTTTTTGATGGAATCCGTCACGGACTTGTTGCCCACGAGGATCTTCGTATAGTTGGCGAAGGTGAAATTCTCCATTGCAAACGGCAGGCCGTATGCGCGCAGCAGGCTGACCAGCACGATGATGACCAGCGGCGCAAGGACGACCAGCATCAGGAAAACCAGAGAGAACACCAGCAGCGGATACTTCGCCGCGCGCAGCTTGATCAGCGTCGGGCGCATGGACTTACCCTTGATGATGTCATAGCGGCCAGCCTTGAGCAGCTTGCGCTGGACAAACAACGCGATCGATACGACGATCACCAGCACGACGGACAGCGCCGTCGCCTCGCGGATTCCCTGGAAATCGCCGCCGGCGCGATTGACCAGATCGACGATCTTTGTGGGCAGCGTGAAGATGTTCTTCGAGCTGCCGACCATACGCGGAATGCCGTAGTTGGACAGGGACGTGATCAGCACCAGCAGCGTGCCGGAGGAAATCGCAGGAATCGTCAGCGGAAGCGTGATCGTGCGAATGACGTGCCACTGCCTCGCACCGGCAATGCGGGCAGATTCCTCCAGCGTCGGGTCCATACGCTCAAGCGCAGAAACCACCTGCATATACACAAACGGGAAGTAATATACAACCTCGATAACGATGATGCCCCATATCGTATTGATATTGAAAGGCGCATTTTTGAGATTGAATATATCCATGAGGAACCGGTTCACATAGCCGCCGCGGCCCGAGAACATCATATCCCATGCCATCGCGGCAAGGAACGGCGGGATCATGAACGGGATAGAGAAGAGCCAGCGCATCAGGCCCTTCATCGGAATGTCGCTGCGGCCAAGCAGCCATGCAAAGAACACGCCGATGATTGTCGCAAAGATTGTAGAAACCACCGCAATGATGACGGTATTCTTCATAGCCGCGAGGTTCTCTTCGCGGAAGATGACGCGGCGGAACATCTCCAGATCGATCTGTGTGCCGTCCCAGAATGTGTTGTAGATGATCATGACCACAGGCAGGATGACGACCGTTGTCATGATCAGGAAACACAGCGCCGTCATCGCCTGATCAAGGCCGAAGCGCTTGCCGTCCTGGCGGGCAAGATCAGAGTTTTTTCTGGTGAAGGACATACTCATTTGCGTACCTCCCCCTCTTCAGCGTCGTAATACTTCTCGTTCAGGAAGCGCAGGCCCACTGTCTCGCCTTCCTTATATTCGCGTCCATCAAGAGAATCAAGCATGGAGCGCTGCACACGCAGCTCGGCATCCCCGATGCGGATAAAATAATTAAACAGCGTACCGAGAAAAACAGCCTGCGTAATCTCGCCCTTGATCGGGCTCTCGTCATCAAAGATGATATCCATCGGGCGGATGCCCATGACGCATGGCCTATCGCTGATAAATCCCTCAGGCTTCTGCTGCGCAAAGCAGCGGTCCGCGCGCTTTTCATAGACATAATAGCATCCCTGATCCTCGATCACCGGGATAAAATTGCTCACGCCGATAAAGCTGAAGACGAAGCGGTTCGCCGGGCGCTCAATGATCTCCTCGTCGGTGCCAATCTGGCAGATATCGCCGGTCGGCTCCATGATGACCACGCGGTCACACAGCTGCAGCGCAGCTTCCTGATCGTGGGTGATGTAGATGATGGTGGTGTGCAGTTTCTGCTGCAGGATGCGGATTTCATCGAGCATGCCCTCGCGCAGCTTGGCGTCGAGGTTGGTGATCGGCTCGTCCATGATGATGACGTCATTCGAGGACGTCAGTGCACGCGCAATCGCCACGCGCTGCTGCTGGCCGCCGGAGAGCTGCGCCGGCATATGCTTTTCATAGCCGGTCATGCGCACCTGCTCAAGCGCCTGACGGGTCAGTTTATCGATATCCGCCTTGGGAACCTTGCGCTTTTTGAGCGGATAGGCCACGTTGTCATACACGGACAGATGCGGCCAGACCGCATAATCCTGAAAAACGATGCCCAGGCGGCGGGTCTCCGGCGGACGGTTGACGCGCTTTTTCTTGCTGTAAACCAGATTGTCATTGATATAGATATCGCCTTCATCCGGATTGATGAAGCCGCCAAGGCTGCGCACCAGAGATGTTTTGCCGCAGCCGGACGGGCCGACGATGCCGAGGATCTCTCCCTCCTGCACATCCAGAGAGAAGTCTTTGACAACCGTGTGATTGCCATAACGGACAGTCACATGGTCGAACCTGATCTTTGCCAATTCTCTCAGGCTCCTTTCTTTGCTGACAGAATCATTGCAATACTGACGAAAATCGCCGGCTGCAGATCACCCGCAGCCGGCGACCGGTTTGTGTGAATCAACCGATGAGCAGTTTCTTACTTCTTGAAGATGCCGTCGAAGCGGTCGAGCAGCTCGGTGCTGGTCGCAGACAGATCAGCAAAGTCGATCGGCATGCAGTTGGCAGCGATGAAGGAAGAATCCAGCATGCCTTCCGGCAGTTCGACGCCGGAGACGACCGGAGTGGTGTTGAACTTGGTCAGGATCAGCTGGCCGCCCTGCGGATCGAGGATGAAGTCATAGAGCAGCTTCGCCAGTTCGAGGTTCGGCGCGCCGGTCGGAATGCAGATCGGGGCAGCCATGGCGACCATATCGGTGGTATCCTTGTAGTTGATCGGGGAACCGGAAGCCATCAGGTTGCGGGTATTGTAGTCCAGGCCGATGGCCAGCTTGTAGGAACCGGAGGCAACCTTGTTGTTGACCGCGCCGGAGGAGGACTCAAGCTCAGCGCCGTTCGCCTTGAGCTTCTCAAAGAACTCCCAGCCGTACTTCTCGTTGTTCACGAACGCATAAACCAGAGCGCGGGTGGACGCAGAGCCGGACGGATCGGACAGAAGGATCTGGTTGTAGAAGTTTTCGGTCAGCAGACCGTCATAGTTCGCCGGAACCTCGTCATCAGAGCAGGCGATGGTGGAGTAGGTCATGCCGAAGACCAGCATGCGGGCGCCGGTGAAGTAGCCGTCCGGATCCTTGAACTGCGGATCGATCTTCTCAGCGAACGGAGAAACATACTTTTCCAGCTGGCCGTTGTTCTTCAGGCCGATGGTGGTGGAGAAATCCGCCGGCCAGAACACGTCGCACGCGACGGTGCCGGACTGGAACTCGGTAGCAAGCTTAGTGACGCACTTGCCGGAGGTGGCGGCGTAGAAGTCGAGCTGAACATTGGGATACTTCGCCTCAAAGGCTTCCTTGATCGCCAGAACGACGTCCTCACCGGCGGAGGAGTACATCATCACGCTGCCGGACGGTTCGGCAACGGCAAAGGAGGCGGCGCACAGCAGCACGCACGAGAGCAACAGGGCAAACAGCTTTTTCATGGTCATTTCCTCACTTTCTTCTTTTGATCCGGTTTGATCGGACACCGGAACACGAGCTGTTTTCTTTATAAATCAAATCCAGATATCCGTAAATCGCAAAAATCATATTTATTCACTATTCTACGGATTTCAAATATTCTTCTTTCAAACATTTCTTCTCATGTCGATTTATGGTATACTTTTCTTAATCTTCCATGCAGGAGGGCATTTTCTTGACTTTTCTGACAAAATTGTTCAAAAATCAAACCCGCCAGCGTATGCTGCTCGTCAGCGTTGCTTCGCTCACGCTCATACTTTGTATGTTCTGGGGGCTGTACAGCAGCTATCAGCAGGCGCTTCTGCAGTCCATTCATACCCTCAATATGGATTTTGTCACGCAGGTCAACAGCACCGCCGCCTCCGCAGAAAACGTTCTGCGCAACTTTGCCGCGCAGATTTACAACATGCACGCCGTCTCCAAAATGCGCACATATGAATCCATCAGCAACTCCGAGATGATCGAAGGCCTGCGTATTCTCAACGACTTTACCGCCTCAAGTACGGTGCTCGACTCCATCTACGTCTATAACGGTAAGCAGGACTACATCTATTCCACCATGTCCGCCGGCGCAGTCAGCGATCATGCCGACGCATTTAAGGATACTGACGCCGTGAGCATGCTCAAAAAACGCGCGGCCAATCAGCGCATGATTCCCATTCCCCGCATGAGCGCCGTATCCAGCAGCACAGCCAACCGCCAAATGATCTCGCTCATGATCTTTGACATCGTGGACGGGCATATCCCCGGCGACAACGCCATGATGCTCAATATCAGCAGCGAATGGTTCTCCGAGCTGTATTTCGGCAAAGAACCGGATGCTTCCGCGTTTATCGTCGATGAAGAAGGCCGGCTTTTCCTTGCCGCTCATGATCTTGACAATGACAACTGTCAGGAAATCCTCTCCCGCCTGACAGCCGCCGGTGCGCTGGAAAACACAAACGGCTATCTGACCTTCCATATGGATGATGGAGAAAAACAACTCTGCTTCTATTCGCGAATGCCCGGTCGCAGCTGGACATATGTGCGCGCCATACCCTATGCCAAATATCTCTCTGGCCTGTCGGATATGCACGGCACAGTCAACATTTTCTTCATATTCATCTTTCTTCTTGCCGGCGCCGCCTCCCTGATTGTCTCCTACCGCATCATCTTTCCCTTCCGCTATATCCAGAACAAGCTCTCCATGCATGCCCCTGAATCCAGCTCAAACGACCCTATCGACCAGCTCAACGAGCTTGTCCGCCAGAGTGCCGATTCCACCCATATCAAAAACGCTCTGCGCACCATGCTTCGCGAAGAAGACCTTCGCGGGCGGCTCATGGGCTACAACCAGCCGGAAGAAAACAGCGTCAGCAGCGATGAATATGCCCTTCGGCCCGGCATGCCCATTACTCCGCTTCTGGTATCCAGCATCCGCGTTCAGCCCATGCTCGACGCCATACGCCCGCTCTGCGCTCACTGTGAAGGCGTCACCCTCACCGGTGATCATACGGTGCTGCTGCTGCAGCCGGATGATGATGCTGTTCTGACGACGTTATGCGATAAACTGCTCGCTCTCCTCCCCGGACGTCATATCTTTGTCGGCTGGCCTGCCGCAGAGGAACAGGAGCTGCGCATGATCTACGAGCGGCTTTTTCAGTTCTACAAGCTTTACTTTCTCTATCCCGACCAATCCGTACATCTGATCACAAACGATATGACGCTTGAGGATTTCTCCGTTTCCTGCGAGCCGTATATTGAGCACATCCTCAGCGCGCTCAGAGCCGGCAACCTCGAATCCACACTCAAAGAATATGCCGTTTTCATCGACGCACTGCCCGGAAAGGATCACAAGAGCGTGATCGCCGCGCTCACGCAGCTTGCGCGTTCCGTTCTCAGGATCTACTACGAGCATTTCCCCGATGCACAGCCGCCTTATAAGGCCGCACGCGCACAGTACAATTCGTCGCTTACCTCGCTCTCAAACATCACGGAGCTTGAACCCGTATTCAGCCGCTGGTTTCTGGAGATTACCGAACACGTGCGCCATGAGCGCCGCAGCCGACAGTCCCAGAATATCGATGAAGTCGTTCAGCTCATCCATAACCGCTATCAGGATCCTGCGCTCAATTCCCAGTTCCTGGCCGACAGCATCGGCATGTCCTCCGCCTATCTCAGCCGGATTTTCAAGCAGGCCTTAGGCGTATCCATTGCCGACTATATCAATCAGCTGCGTATTGAGGAGGCCAAACGCCTGCTGACGCAGACAGACATCAAGGTGATGGATCTGGGCGCGCAGCTCGGTGTGGAAAACATGCAGTATTTCTTCGTCCGCTTCAAGCAGGCAACCGGCCTTACGCCGCGGCAGTACCGTATGCAGCACAAGCAGGAAAACAGTCAGAACTGAACGAGGAGGTTATCGCCATGAACCATACTCCCGCCCTGACCGCGCTGGGCGGCAGCGCAGAAAACGGCCGCAACTGCTATCTTCTGTCTTCTCCTGCCAGCAATATCCTGCTGGACTGCGGCGTCAAGCGCGTCGTCACCGGCGAATACGTCGGCGAATACCCGCTGCTCACGCGCGAAATCGCCGCAGGAATCGACGCTGTGTTTCTCTCCCATGCGCATGAGGATCACTGCGCAGCGCTGCCGCTGCTTTATGCGCTGGGGTATGACGGCTGTGTCTACGGCTCTCAGGAGACCATTGATGCTGCGCCTGCGATGATCAAAAAATGGATCACGTTCGTCAAAAAGCATCATGGCACGCTTCCCTTTACCGACGAAGACGCTGCACGTATCCGCTATAAACCGCTGTCTCTTGGTTCAGGATACTTGAAAGATATGCGTATCATGACAGGGCGCAGCGGACATACCATCGGCAGCATGTGGATTGCGCTCGGCTATGAACATACTGGCTGGCAGCTGTTTTATTCCGGAGATATGTGCACGTGTGCAGCCTCCCTTGCTTACGATATTCCGCCTGCATGCGGTTTTGCCGTTCTCAACTGCGCCTACGCCGGGCAGATACTTGATCAGGACGCCCAGTACCACATGCTTACAGCACTCGCCGAAAAAACGGTCCGCGACAGCGGCGTTCTGCTCCTTCCCGTTCCACCGACGGGACGCGGCTGCGACATGCTCCTTCATCTGGCAGACACGTTCCCGCATGCGCAGATTTACGCCGCACAGAGCATCGTGTCCAACGCGCGCGCCCTCTTCAGCAAGAGCGAATGGCTGCGCGGCAGCCCGAAGGACGCTGCGGCGCTCGATACCGTGCATACGCTCAATACCGCCGAAGAATACGCTGCAGCCTGCAGCGATGCGCCGTGTATCCTCTTGGTGACCGATGGCATGCTTACCACAGAGCATGGTCAGCTCTGTCTGCGGCTGCTCGGACAGAGCGATAAAAATCACGTCGTCATCTCCGGTCATGCCGCACCCGGCACAATGGGCAGCAACCTGCTTGACAATGCATGGCGAAAGGAACACGCCCTGGCCATTCAGGCAGGCAAGATGGTCATTAAGGTGCATCTTGACGACCGTGATGCGCTCGCCATGCAGGAACGCCTTTGCGCGAAACATACGGTGTTCTTCCATGCTCCGGCCCGGCATTGCCAGCGTGTGATTGCCGCATACGCTGAATCCGGCTTTTCCGCCGGTATACTATCTCCCGGAAATACCCTTTATCTATAAAACCGCGGGGGACTGTATGCACTGCGTCTTCAACGCAAATGTGCGGACTGCATCGCAAGACATATTAACCAGATTGTAGTTATTTCACTTGTTTTCTGCTCAAATACACCAATTGAACACAAAACCATCAGGCATTGCATCAATACCTGATGGTTTTTTTTGGTTGCTCAAGACGGAATCGAACTATCGGCCTGCCGGGTATGGGTGAACCAGCATATACTTGACTTACGCATCTGTACCTGCATGACAGAATTACCCGAGGCTTTCAGCCCAGCATACCCACATAAAAAGGATGCCTTCCGGGCGGATGCATTTTCCCAAGCATCGCCCCCAAATCATCACAGCACCATGAGCAAAGTGCCAGCCGCGATCAATCCACAGCCAAGAATTGACTTGAGCGTAAACTGTTCATGCAGGATCACTGCAGCCAGAATCATCGTAATCACAACGCTGAGCTTATCAACAGGAACAACCTTGGAAGCCTCGCCAATTTGCAGAGCCTTGTAGTAACATAGCCACGAAGCACCCGTTGCCAGCCCCGAAAGGATCAGGAATACCCAGCTTCGCCGGCTGATCCCGGTAATACCATTCAGAGAATTGGTTAGAAAAACCATGCCCCAGGAAAGGATCAGCACAACAGCTGTACGGATTGCAGTAGCAAGATTCGAATTTACCCCGTCAATTCCGATTTTGGCAAGAATAGAGGTCAATGCCGCAAAAAGAGAGGATGCAAATGCCAGAACAAACCACATAACCCGCCCTCCTCTGTTCATCTATGCTCAGCGCAGATTGAAAAAAGCTTTCTTTCCAGGATATTGGGCACTGACACCCAATTCCTCTTCAATACGCAGAAGCTGATTGTACTTTGCTACCCGTTCGCTGCGGCTGGGAGCGCCGGTCTTGATCTGACCTGCATTGACCGCTACGGCAAGGTCTGCAATGGTGGTGTCTTCCGTCTCGCCGGAGCGATGGGAAATGATCGCGGTATAACCCGCCCGGTTGGCCATGCTGATGGCCTCCAGCGTCTGTGTCAGTGTCCCAATCTGATTGACCTTAATGAGGATAGCGTTTGCAACGCCTTTATCAATGCCCTGAGACAGACGCTCCGTATTGGTAACAAAGAGATCGTCGCCTACCAGCTGCACCTTGCTCCCGATGGCTTCAGTCAGCATGGTCCAGCCTTCCCAATCCGTTTCACCCATTCCATCTTCAAGGGAAATAATCGGGTATTTCTCTGAAAGCCTCTTCCACATTGCAACCATCTGCTTGCGGTTCAGGCGCTTTCCTGATTTAGGCAGATGATAGAGCCCTGTTTCCTCCTCAAACCACTCTGAAGAGGCTGCATCAATAGCGATCATAAAGTCCTCTCCGGGAACATATCCTGCCTTTTCAATGGCCTCCATAATTGCAGCCAGCGCATCTTCGTCTTTCTTCAGGTTGGGCGCATATCCGCCCTCATCACCGACGCCAGAAGCAGGAATACCCTTGTTCTTGAGCACACCCTTCAAAGTATGGAATACCTCGGCACAGCGGCGAAGGGCTTCTGCCCACGTGTCAGCCGATACCGGCATAATCATAAACTCTTGAATATCCACGTTATTGGCCGCATGCGCTCCGCCATTGAGGATATTCATCATAGGGACCGGAAGCACTCTGGCATTGCTGCCGCCGATATATCGATACAGGCTCAGTCCCAGAGAAGCTGCAGCAGCTTTGGCTGCAGCCAGAGAAACAGCCAAAATGGCATTGGCGCCTAAATGACTTTTATTGGAAGTGCCATCCAGCTCGATCAGTCGTCGATCGATCCCCGCCTGATCCAGCGCATCATACCCAATCAGCGCTGCGGCAATCTCATCATTGACATTATGCACAGCCATGCTGACGCCCTTGCCCAAATAACGCTTTTCATCGCCGTCTCTCAACTCGCAGGCTTCGTAAATACCCGTAGACGCGCCGGAAGGAACAGATGCTCTTCCCATGCTGCCATCATTCAGATGCACTTCAGCTTCCACAGTTGGATTTCCCCTGGAGTCCAGAATCTCACGGGCCTTGATAGAACTAATTCGTCGCATGCAGCATTCTCCTTTTTAATAATTTCAATATAAGTATACCACAAAAATACAAATTTTCCGTAACTTTATCACTCCCGCGATAAATTTAAGTTCACACAGAGTACCTGTATATACAATGAAAGCCTTGAAATTGCCCGCGCTCACCTCACATCCTGCATAGACACGATATGTGACAAAAACAGAAAAAGCCGCTTCAAACGAAGCGGACAAACATCAGCTTGAGCAAAACAGACAAAAAAGAACTCACCAAGCATTTCTACTTGGTGAGTTTGTGGCTAAAGGAGCAAATTGTAATACAGGGAACGGACACAGATTTGGGAAGATACATTCCCGTCCCGTGTGCGCTTTCGCTTATTCTCTTACATCCACTTGATCGCATTGTAGCAGCAGATCAGGAAGATCACAACGAGCAGGCCGGAGAACAGCTTGTCCGTCGTCTCGGCGGAGAGCTTCCTGTGCAGCTTCGCGGAAACAAAGCCGCCGATTGCGCCCGCGGCGACCATCGCCAGCAGGACGGGCATTTCAAACGCAGGCACGCTGCCCGTCGCAAGGCTTACAATCAGGCTCATAACCTGGCTCATCAGGATGATCAGGATGGAATTGACCGCAGCCTGCTTGGTACCCATGGAGAAGAAATAATACAGCACAGCCAGATTCATCGGGCCGCCGCCGATGCCCAGGAACGAAGAGCACATGCCCAGCAGCAGGCCGATCACGGCAGCGACAGACGTGCTGCGCACATCCTTGGTGCGGATGCGCGCCTTGTTGCGGACATAGGCCAGCGTGCCCAGCACCATCAGACCCAGCACGATCGCCTGAATCATGCCCACCAGCTGATCCGCGCCCACGGCTTGCTTGATCATTTCAAACAGGCGCTTGCCCAGCACGCCGCCCACAGCCGCGCCAAGACCCAGCGGAATGCTGCGCTTTGCGTCCAGCTCGTTGGTCCTGCGGTTTTTGTATACCGAAATCAGCGACATCGCAAGAACGGTCAGCCCCGAAAGAAACGACACCGTCGATACGCTCATGATGCCCGTCGCATCCAGCAGCGGCTTGATCACCACGCCGCCGCCGATACCGCAGATGCCGCCGATCGTACTGGCCAGCAAACAAACTACAAATACAAACACAATGGTCATATGCTTCTCCCAAACATATAATCGCCATGGAGCTCTTTGCAGAGCTCCATGGCGCAGTAAATCAACAGGAGCGTTTCGTGTTTCAGCAGCCGCACGGATGCGCCGGAGCGTCGTCGCGGAAGTGGCTGTTTTCCGCCGGATCCTTCATGCACAGGTGAACAGCCGTGGTCTTGAAGGTCAGCGGCAGCGCGAGGATATTCGGGTTCTCGCCGACATACTTGCGCTTGGCGTCCTCCAGCGCTTCCTCAACAGTTGCGCGGGTCTTGAGACCCATGCCGCGGGCGATGCCCGGCTCGCGCGCGCCGACGATATAGATCGCGCTGGTATGCATCTCCGCCAGATGGCCGCAGGACATCATCGAGAAGCCATGGAACGGATGGAACGCATTGGCAAAGCGGTACTTGCGGATGTACTCTGCATTGGTTGCGAAGTACTCTCCGTAGCGGTTCATATCCGGCAGAGTCTGCATGTAATCGTGCTGGAACATCTCATAGAGCTCCTTGAGGTACGGCCAGCGTTCCTCGTGGAACCAGCCGTCACAGATGGAAGGCACGATAAACACGCACTTGTCGGAAAGCACGCGCTTATGGCGGATAACCTGCGCAGAGAGCGCCTGCATCATCTGGATGGGGTTGGTGCCCATGCCGTTGCCGTAGTGGAAATTGGTCGGCATACCGAAGACGACCACGTCATACTTCTTCTCCGCCCAGTGCACGTAGGTGCGCCTGTCCGCGTCCTTCCAGGCGATGGGCTGCATCTCCTTCGCCCAGCCGGAGTAGATGGAAATCTGACGGGACTTGCTGTCCAGCACCGCATCGCAGCAGAAGTACTTCTTGCCCATCTTCTCTTCCATGAACATGCCCTGCTGATCGAACTTGTCACGCATGACGGAATTCGTGGAAACCGGCACAAAGTCGTCCTGATGCATGACCTGCGGCACATGGTGCGCAGAGATGGAGCGCCAGTGGGTGATGCCGGTGGCGCAGTGCTTGTAGCCGCCGGAATAGCCGCCGTAGGGATTGCCCTGCGTATGGCCGATGAGGATAGCGATGTCCGCATCATAGACGTATTTGTTCATGATGACATGATCGCCGTTGGGCGCAAAGCCGAGATCCACCAGATGCTCGTAATCCTCGGAGTCGTGGCTGGTGATCTGGCCGCTCTTATAGAACTCGTTAAAGAGCTTCTCGCCCAGAATGGTCTTCATCTCCGGCACGGTTGCGCGCGGATGCAGGCCGTTGGAGAAGATCAGCAGCACGTCCTTCTTCTCCACGCCGTTTGCATACAGCTCGTCCAGGCACGCCGTGATGGCGACCTTGCGATGGCTGGTCTCCTGATTGCCGCCCTTGACGATATCCGGAATGACGAAGACGACCTTCTTGCCCTTGCCCGCATAGCTTGCCAGCGGCTCCATGCCGATGGGATTGCGGATGGACTTCAGCGTCTCGTTGTAGAGCGTATCCCAGTCCTGCGGCAGGCAGGCCGGATCGGCGACGGTTTCACCGGGGATAAAGACGTCGGTATTGTCCGGCAGGTTTGCGCTCATCACGCCATTGCCGTATTCAAAATCAAGCTTCATACTCTTTCTCCTCACTTGCCCATGTATTTCTTGATGATCTCCAGATACTCATCCGGATAGAAGCCAATCTCGCCGGCAAAGCGGGTCAGCGCGATCAATCCGCCGTCAATCTCCTCGATGGAAGCGAGCATCTCGGCATTGTCCTTCTTCAGGCCGCCGCCGTAGACGACGTCCATGCCGCCGGTCTGTTCCTTGACAAAGCGCGCAATCTTCTCGATATACGGCTTATCCGCCGGGGTCTTGCCCGGTCCGATGGACCAGATCGGCTCATAGGCGATCACCACACGGCTCTTATCCACGCCCTCAAGACCGATGGCAAGCTGATTGCCCAGCACGCTCTGCCAGGCCTCCTGCTCCTCGCTCTTCTCGCCGATGCAGTACAGCACGCTCATGCCGCGCGCAAGCGCCGCCTTGATCTCGGCGTTCAGCAGGCGGTTGACCGCAGCAGCCGCAGCCTCGCCGGTGACGCCCGCCTCGGCGAGCACGCCCATCTTGTCGTTGCGTTCCTCACAGTGGCCGATCAGCACGCTCTCACAGCCCATCGCCACGGCAGCGGATGCCGGACGGTTCGTGGTGAACGCGCCGAAATTGCCGCCCACAGCCGTATCCATGCGGTACACGCCCTGGCACCCCAGCTTCACAGCGCTGCCCGGCTTTTTGGCCGCAGCAGCAGAAAGCAAATGCGCCTCCGGCAGATACATGGCAAACTCCACCTCGGCAGAATCATACGCCGCAAGGCCGTCCTGCGTGCCGGAGACGATCGCCGCGCCCCATTCCTTCATGGGCGCCAGACGGTTTACGCCGCCCATATCGACCGGCACGTCAAAGCGCTTGAGATTCAGAAAGATATGCTTCATGGATCAGATGCCCTCCTTCTTATAGAGCTCAGCCATCTGCTCGCAGGTCACGACCTCGATCAGGTGGCTCTTGCGGTAGCTGCCGAACTGCACCAGCAGCGGCGCAACAGACTCAATCACGCCGTCCTGCATGCAGCGCACGATCTTCGCCACATCCTCGTCCGGGATGTTGCCGTGCATGATGGTATCCATGATGGATGCCACATAGTTGCGCGGATCAAAGTTCTTGGGGTTGGCAATCAGATCCCTGTAGAGCTGGCCGATGGACTTGCTGTCCTTCAGCTCCGGATGATCGCGGAAGAGCTCCATGATGTTGCGGGTATTGGCCAGACGGATATCCGTATCCACGTTGATCTTGTCGATGCCCGCGCGGGAAACATCCGCCAGCTGTGCCGGGTCGATGCCATAGGCGTTCTCGAGCTTGCCGCCCATCGCGTTGATCTGCTCCACATACTCCTGCGGCACAGTGGAGGAACCGTGGCTGACCAGATAGCCGCGGATGCCCTCGTGACGCATGCACTCCTTCGTCGCGATTGCGATTTCGCGGCGGATGCGGGTATCCTTGCCCTTGTTGGCGCCGTGGCACGTGCCGTAGCTGATGGCCAACGCATCGCACTTGGTCTTCTTGAAGAAGTCGACCGCCTGCATCGGGTTGGTATAGGTCGAAGTCGCGCTGAACACGTGATCCTCCACGCCGGCCAGCACACCCAGCTCGCCCTCCACGCTCACGCCGTAGGGATGCGCCAGCTTGACCGCCTCGCGCGTCAGCTCAACATTCTCTTCATAGGGCAGATGGCTGCCGTCGATCATCACAGAGGTATAGCCGCCGTCGATGCAGGCCTTGATGGTTTCCAGGCTCTTGCCGTGATCCAGGTGCAGCGCAATCGGTACGATGCTCTTCTCGCCGTACTTTTTCACCGCATCGCCGATGTTCTTCGCGCCCACGCGCTTTTCCGGCGCCTTGCCGTGCATGAAATCCAGCTCGCCGCCCATGAAGGCGTTGGACGCCTCCGCGCCCTGCAGAATCGCGCCGGAGCGCAGCAGCTCGTGAATCTGCACAGCCGCCTCAATCTGACCGACGCTGTTCATGTTGAACGCCGCCTGACCATAACCGTACTTGTCCGCAGCCTCCAGAATCGCTGTCATAGGTACCAGCATATCCGTATCCTCCGTTCAATCTGTTATTTTATACCTGTATTATAGCATGAATCCTTCTGTGAAACAGTATGAAATTATGCCATCCCATCGTAAACCACGTCGCCGCGCACAATCGTAGCGCGCACGCTGAGATCATCCGCCAGCAGCACGACGTCCGCATCCTTCCCCGGCGCAAGGCTGCCCTTGAGATCGTCCATGCGCAGCAGACGCGCAGGATTCTCCGTCAGCAGCGGCAGCACATCCTCCACAGGACGTCCGGTAAACTTCACCAGATTCCTGAGCGCCTGAGCGGTCGTCAGCGTGCTTCCTGCACGCACGCCCGTATCGGCCAGCTTCGCATCGCCGTCCACAACCACGACGTCGTTGACGCCCAGCTTGTACGCGCCGTCCGGCAGCCCCGCCGCCATGATGCTGTCCGTCACCGCGACCACCTTATCCCAGCCCTTGCATTTGAGCAGCATGCGCACGCTGCCCGGATGCAGATGCCGTCCGTCGCAGATCGCCTCGCAGAAGCAATCGCTCTCCAGCGCCGCGCCCATGATCGCCGGCTCGTGCTGATGGAACAGGCGCATGGCGTTGAACGTATGGGTGATGCAGCGCGCTCCGTTTTCAATCGCCTGCATGCTTGTCGCGTAGTCCGCACCGGAATGGCCAATCGCCACAACGACGTCATCCGCGATCTCCGCAATCATCTCCGGCACGCCCTCTACCTCGGGCGAAACCGTGATGTAGCGGATCACGCCGGGGAACTTCGACTGATAGCTGCGCAGCAGAGCAGCGTCGCCTTTGCAAAGCAGATACTCCGGCATCGCGCCCTTATACGCGCTGGCGAGGAACGGGCCTTCCATGTGGGCGCCCAGCAGCTGCGCGCCATATGCGCGCTCCTTCTGCACGCCGCCGATTGCAGCCAGACACTTCTCCGTCGTCTCCTGCGTATCGGTCAGCACGCTGGCACAGAAAGCCGTCGTGCCCTGCGTAGCAAAGAAGGCGGCAATCGTCTTCAGCCCTGCCTCATCCGCCGCATTGACGTCCACATTCGCGGCGCCGTGCGTGTGCGCGTCGATAAAACCCGGACACACCATCAGGCCCGCCGCATCGATCACCTGCGCATCCGCAGCCTCAAGCTGCGCGCCGATCTCATGAATCTTTCCATCCTCGCAAAGCACGTCGAGGCCTGCAAAGCGGCCTTCAGCATATACGCGGCCGCCCCTGATCAGCAACTTACTCATATCGTATCCTCACTCAAAACGGCTGCTGCGCCGCATTCGCATTAACAAAAATCTTTGCGTCCGGATGATTCTGGGCAATCGTCACCGGGAAATGTGCGCTCACCTCGCCATACGCCGCCTGGCGCACGACGGAGCGATGCCAATCGCGGAAGACGCCCAAGCGAAGCTTGCGCGCACCGAGAATCTCCTTCATGCCGATGGTCACGCAGCGGCGCGGCATCGCGTCAATCGCGCCGCACAGATCGCCGATGGCATTGGCCACGCGGGTTTCACGGCTGATGGTCAGCGCGCGGGTGGGCAGCTGCGCAAATTCCTGCGCGGTCAGTTCCTCCTGCGGCTCGTTAAAGGCCAGATGACCGTTGATGCCGATACCGCCGAAAGCGATATCCACGCCGCCCAGCTTCTCAATGATCTCGCCGATATACGCCGGATTCTTGGGATCCGGGAAGATGCGCTGCTCCTTGGGCATGAGCAGCTCTTCATCGATCTTACCGTAGACGTTGCGGTTCATAAAGCCGCGGAAAGAGAGCTTGCTGTTCTCGTCGATGTACTCGTCCTCATCGGTCAGGTACTCGTCCATATTGATGAACCAGCAGTTCTTCAGGCTCAGCCTGCGCTCACCCACCAAGCGCACGAAGATGGGATACTGGCCCACCGGGCCGACCGGGCAGATGAACACCGTGCGGCGGCCCTGCGCATTGTTCTTTTCGATCTCACGCACCATTTCCAGTGCAATCTCGTAAAACACCTCGCCGGAATCACCGAGCTTCACAAGCGGAATCTTCGCGCCCATGCCCAGCTCATCGGCAGAAAGCTGATAGTACTCCATATCGCATTCTCCTTCTCTCAGTCAGTTTAAAACAGTTGTTCAACGCCAAGCTGATGAATCATCTCGACGATTTCCTTCGTTCTGGAACACCCAAACTTACGCAGCAGTCCCTTGATCTGCGTCTTGACCGTAACGACCTCGACGCTGCGCAGCTGTGCGATCTCCTTGACCTTATATCCCTGCAGCAGGCACCGCACGAGCTGCTTTTCTGCCGGCGTCAGCTTGCCGACATTATTGATGAAAAACAGCAGACTCGCCTCTGAACGGCGCAGACGCGAATACTCCTTGAGCACCGTCTGCTGCACGCGCGCATCGAGCATCGGCTCATCCTGATACGCAGCGCGGATATGCTGCAGGATTTCCTCCTGAGCGCCGCCCTTGACGATGTAATCCACCGCGCCCGCAGCCATGGACATGAGGATCATGTTTTCCGTTTCATGGGCAGTCAGAAAGATGATCCGCGCCTGCGGCTTTTCCTTTGAAATGATCTCCGCCGCACAGATACCGGCCGTGGCATGCTCCATCTCGATATCCACCAGCGCCACGTCAAAATCCTTCTCCCGAGCCAAAGCCACGAGCGCCGCGCCGGAGGCCGCTTCGCCCACAACCTCCATATCCGCCTGTGCATTGATCGTCTCGCACAGGTCCTCCCGCAGCAGATCAAAATCCTCCGCGACGATCAGATGAATCGGCATGTCAGCACACCTTTCTTTTTTACTTGCCCAGGATCGCAAACATACTGCGCTTATACGCCTCCACGCCCTCCTGATCGAACGGATTGACGCCAAGCAGCTGGCCGCTCACCGCGCAGGCCGCCATGAACATGTAGTAAAGCTGACCCATCGCATACTCATCCACGCGCTCCACCGTCAGCACCGCGCAGGGCACGCCGCCTTCGCTGTGCGCCGCAATCGTCGCGCGCTGCGCGGCGTCGTTGATGAACGTAAAATCCCGTCCATCCAGATAATCAAAACCGTCGCGCGCAGCTTTGTCTTCGGGCACAGGCACGCAGCCGCCGTCATCCCTGACGCAAATGAACGTTTCCAGCATCCGCCTCGGTCCCGCCTGCACATACTGTCCGATGGAGTGCAGGTCCTCAGAATAGATGCTGTATGCCGGGAAGATGCCCTTGCCGTCCTTGCCCTCGCTCTCGCCGAAGAGCTGACGCCACCAGCGCGCCAGCCGCTCAAAGCGCGGCTCAAAGCTCACCAGCATCTCTGTATCAAATCCCGCGCTGCCCAGCGCATTGCGCCATGCCGCATAGGCAAACGCCGGATTGTTTTCTTCTTCAAGGATGCGCCTTTGCATGTCCATGCCGCCGCGAAGATACGCATCCACGTCAAGCCCGGCAGCCGCAATCGGCAGCAGACCCACTACGGTAAACGCCGTATAGCGGCCGCCGATGGGTACCGGGAACGGCAAAAACAGATGACCGCGCTCCTTCGCCATCTCATGCAGGCGGCTCCCCACCGTTCCGGTGAGGACAACGCGGCGCGCCATTTCCTTTTCGTCATAGCGCTGCTCCATATAGCGGCGCAGCACGCGGTAATGAGAGCCAGGTTCCAGCGTTTCAAAATTCTTGGCGATCACATGCATCACCACGCTGCGTCCCTCAAGGCGCTCCAGCGTCCTCTGCAGTTCATACGCAGACAGTGTGTTTCCCGCCCAGACGACGTCCATACCGCGCGCGCCCAGCGCATCGATCACGCCGCGCGCCGCCTGATTGCTGCCGCCCACGCCGACGACCACCAGCGTATCGGCAATCTCGCGCCACTCCTTCGCCTTCTCCTTGACTGCATCGAGATATCCTTCGGTCGCCGTCATACAGTCCAGCCAGCCCGTCACGCCGTCGTACCTGACAGGCAGGCCGGCATAGAGCGCTCTGCACTGCTTTTCGAGTGCCGCCGTATCGGCCTGAGGGCCGAAGCATTCCATCTCCATCTGCATGTTATTTCCTCCCTGTGCGGCTTATCTGCCGCCGTCATAGCGCGGAAGCTGTATGATGAAGCTGCTTCCCCTTCCAATACTGCTCTCAAGGCGCAGCACGCCCAGATGGCTTCTGACGATCGCGCGAACATAATACAAGCCCATTCCCCAGTTGGTATTGGTGTTTTTGCTCGAATAAAACGGATCGAAGATCTGCATGCGCTGCGACGCGGAAATGCCGTCGCCGCAGTCGGTCACATCGATCACCGTCCACATTCTTTCCTGACGGCAGCAGATCCGGATCGGCTTATCCTCCCTGCCTGCCGCCATATGCGCCTCCCAGCCGTTGGTCAGCAGATTGTAAATCGCCTCCGCCATATGAACCCTGTCGCAGAGAATCTGCACGCCTTCACAGCCGCTGATCTCCAGGCTTGCCGCAGGATACTTGCGCGCAAAACGTTCCTTTGCCGCCAGACAAACCGATTCCAACGCATGGGGAACGAGCGTGATGCTGTTTTTCTTCACACTCTGATACAGCTCCTCCATGCGAAGAAGCATCGCTTCGTTGGATTGAGAAAGGCTTCTTTGATAATCCTGCACACGGCCAAGGTCCGGGCTCTCCTTTTTGAGCTCCGCATCCAGCCGCCGCAGCAGAATCCTGTTGGCCAGCAGCTGATTTTTGACCGAATGGACAAACACGCTGACGCCCTTGCTGGCCGCATCAAACTTGCGCTGAATGGCAACGTCTTCATGCTCCTGGCGAAAGTTCTCCTGTGCATAAAGCATCAGCGAACGGAAACCCAGCGCAAAGCAGATCAGAACCGATGCAAACACCAGCATGTAGTTGCCGAGATTCAGCGCCGGATTCAGATACCACAGACCCTGTACGGCGCCCATGTATTCGTTGCGGTAAAAGAGATAGACCTGCGCCGGATCCTGCGGGTAATACACCGCATAGAGCAGAGACAGGCTGATGACCATCGTGCACTTGCGCCTGAATTCCCTGCGGTAAAACGGAATGCCGATCTGCCGGTATTCATGCAGAAGAAGCGCCAGTGCCGCCAGCAGATACAGGGCAATCCACACCAGCGTCGCTTTGACGAGGATAATCAGCATCATGCGATGCCATGCAATCAGCGTTTCAAAGACGGGCGGCAGGTAGATGATCAGCGTCAGCACGGGCAGTATGCAGACCAGCGGCCTGAGCGCCCTGCGCCGGCATATCCTCGGATCGTAGGAATACTGCAGCGCCAGCAGTACGAGGATAAGAGGAAACAGATACCGCCCCACTGCCATCGCATAGCCCAGCTGCTTGAGGCTCAGCAGCAGATACTGCAGGTTGTGCTGGATTGCCTTTGTGCCAAAGAGCATGATCTGCATGTCCTGCCCGATACCGCCCTTTTTGGCGATATAAACCAGCACGGTCATCCAGTGAAGCGCAAGCGCGAGGGTCATCGCCAGAATCAAGCCGGTTTCCCGGCTGCGCTTGCTTGAAAAGAGAACTAGGGAGAGCAGCACAAGCAGGCTGATCACCAGGATTGCCAATGGTTTCCCTCCCTTTCTCTCCCGACAAGACAAGCAGCCCGGCTTTGCGGGCCAGGCTGCTTGCAAATGCTTTTGAATTCAGGACCTGGCGCGGGAGAATTACTTGCCCGCCTCGACCATGTTGTCGAAGAGGACGTAATCGCTCACCGGAACCTCAGCGGCAACCGCGCCGGAGGCGATGAAGGAGTCCTGCTGAACCTTGTAGTAGCCCTCGATGGTGCCGTCCGCAACAGCGGCCAGAACCTCGGCGCTGCTCGGCCAGGCGGCGTCGCCAGTCTGCGCAGCAGCGGAGGCCTCATCGGTGGCGCACTGCTGAGCAACCCACTTGGCAACCTGCTCAAAGTTCTCCGGCTTGGAGCCGAAGTCCATCGCCTTGTACAGCGCGCGGGTGAACTTGAGGACGGTCTCGGCGTTCTTCTCATAGTAGCCGCTCAGGACGATCCAGGAAGCCGGGGACACGCTGCGATGCGCGAAGGTCTTGTTGGAGCACAGGGAGATCACGTCGCCCGCGCTCGCATTGATGATGGTGGTGGTGGACGGAGACCAGCAGGCGCAGGCGTCGATGGAGCCGGACATCATGGCGGTCACCAGCGCGGAAGCGTCCATCTCATAGGCCTCGATGTCGCTCCACTGCATGCCGGCTTCTTCAAGGGCATACTTGAGGATCATCTCGGAAGAGGTGCCGGAGGAGTAGCCAACCTTCTTGCCCTTCAGGTCAGTGATGGTCTCGATACCGGCCTTCTTGCTGGCCAGCACGTGATCGGCGTCGCCAATCTGGGAGAAGCAGAAGATCTTCGCACGGCCGTTGATGCACAGCTTGTGCGCGCCCGGTCCGATGTAGCCCATATCGATAGAGCCGGATTCCATAGCGGCGATGATGGTCGGGCCGTCGGCGAACTCGACGAGCTGAACGTCAAGGCCTTCCTCAGCGAAGTATCCCTGATTAATGCCGGTCACAACGCTCCAGAGGCTGGCGTAGTTGGGCATGTAGGCGATGTTGAGCTTGGTGTTGGCCACAGCGGCGCCCGCCATGCACACAAGCATCAGAACGAGAACGAGAGAGAGCAGCTTTTTCATGGTGTGTTCCTCCATTTTATTTTTTAAGCGGACACGCGCCGCCTAAATTCGCGGTTTACTTCCTGACCTCAAGGTACTCCTGATAGACCTGACCCCAGATTTCATTCTTAAGCTCGATGAATTCAGGCGTCATCTTGGTCTCCTGCGTACGCGGATACGGAATATTGATATCCACGATGCGCTTGATGCGGCCCGGGCGTGCGCTCATGATAATGACCTTCTGCGCCAGAATGATCGCCTCGTCGACGTCATGGGTGATGAAGAAGCAGGTTTTCTTCTTCTTCTGCCAGGTTTCAAGCAATTCGGTCTGCAGCTGGGTACGGGTCTGCGCGTCCAGCGCGCCGAACGGCTCGTCCATCAGCAGCACCTGCGGCTCCGCCGCATACGCGCGGGCGATGGCCACGCGCTGCTTCATGCCGCCGGAAAGCTCCTTCGGATAGTGATCGGCGAACTTCGCCAGATCGACCATCTCCAGATACTTCATGGCCTCGGTTTCAGCCTCTTTGCCCTTAACGCCGCGCATTTCCAGCGCGAACATGACGTTCTTCTTGACGGTCAGCCACGGGAAGAGCGCATACTGCTGGAAGACCACGCCGCGCTCGGTGCCTGTGCCGGTCACTTCCTTGCCATTGCAGTAGACCTTGCCCTCGGTCGGCTCAAGCAGGCCGGCGATGATGTTGAGCAGGGTCGACTTGCCGCAGCCGGACGGGCCGACCACGCAGATAAACTCGTTGTCATGAATGTCAAGGTCAACGCCGTTGAGAGCGACCATTTCGCCGTTGCGGCCATTGAACACCTTGCGCACGCCGTCAATACGGATGCACACATTTTCCTTGTTCATCAGATCTCGCGCTTCTCCTGCCACGACGTGAGCCTCCTTTCAGCGGTCTTAATGAGCTTTTCGATGGTAATGCCGAGGATACCGATAATGATGATGTACAGCAGCATCGGCGCCGGCTCAAAGCTGTTGTTCAGGCTGCGGATACGCATGCCCAGGCCGGCAGTCGCACCGGTGGACTCTGCGGCGATCAGCGTGGTCAGCGCGACAGACGCGCCCAGACGGATCGCGGTAAGGATGAAAGGCAGCGTCGCCGGAGCGATGACGCGGATGAAGATGTCCTTATCCGTCGCGCCCAGCACGCGCGCAGCCTTGATGAGCGTCTCGTCCACGTTGATGACGCCCTGATAGATCGTCACGCACATGGTCAGGAAGCAGGCGATGGTGATGACGATGATCTGCGGCTTGCGGCCAACGCCGGCAGCGATAACGATCAGCGGAACATACGCCAGCGGCGGGATGTTGCGGATGAACTGGATCCACGGCTCGATGATGAAGCGCACCGGCTTATACCACGCCATCAGGATGGCGACCGGCAGAGCGATCACAAAGCCCAGCACATAGCCGGAGAATACGGAGATGAGGCTGGAAGAGATGTCCTTCCAGAGCACGCCGCGGGTAATCATCGTGGAGATGCTGCCCAGAACCTTGAACATGTTGGGGAAGGCGCGCGATGTTGCCGGGATGATGGAGAGCACCCACCACAGCAGCATCGCCGCGAGGAAGGAAAGCAGCAGCCAGACCTTGCCGGGGATCCGGTCGGCCAGCCCGCTCTTCGAGTTGCGCTTGTCCATAGACTTTCTCCTTTTCACTCATAAAAAGCTACAGAAATTGGGGGATATGATTGTCGTTGTTTCCTATTATACCTCACATGTTGAACAAAAGAAAGTATGATTTTTCATCATCCTGTGTAAATCGTTTATTTGAAGCTTATCATCTTCGGCAGTTCTCCGCCCAGCAGCGGCCTGCACCAATTGACAAACGCCTCCGTCACGCCGTTGCCGCGTTCGTTGATATAGCTGTCGGGCATTTTCTTTTCATGGAGCATCACATCGTGCACATCAATCAGTTCCGTGCGCACGCGATACGCTTCGCCTTCCTCGCGCATCAGCGCGACCATCTTGCCGCTTTCGCCCGCCACGCAGGCACGCACTGCTTCGCGGCCCACGGCGATAGCCTCCTGCTGATCCACAGGCGACACATGCAGCATGGACGCGCGGCCGATCAGGCCCGGCTTTTCGCTTCTGGCCTTGTAGCCCAGGCGCTTGATCACCAGCATCGCCAGATGCGCGGACACATCGCCGAAGTACGTCGAGCGGCCGGAACGGAATACCGGCGGCACAATATTCTTTCCGTCCTTGTCCGTCAGGCCCTCGCTGCACACCACAACAACGCCGCGCTTCTTTTCAAGCACAGCTTTAACGTCCTCGATGTAGCGATCCTCGTCGAACGGGCGCTCCGGCAGGTAGATCAGATCCGGACCGTCCACGCCGCAGTCCCGCGCCAGCGCGGAAGCCGCCGTGATCCATCCCGCATTTCTGCCGCATGCCTCAATCACAACCACGTGAATCGGAAGCCCCTGAACATCCGCGCAGACCTCCGCCACGCTCTGAGCGATATACCGGGCAGCGCTGGCAAATCCCGGCGCATGATCCGTGACGGCGATGTCATTGTCCATCGTCTTGGGAATGCCCATCACACGGATGTCCGTACCTGCGCACGCCTGACAGATCTTGCCGCAGGTATCCATCGTTCCGTTGCCGCCATTCATGAGCACATACTTGATGCCGAAGCGCTCAAATACCGGCAGCATCGCCTCATAATGCTCCTTCTCCAGCTCGTCGCGGCTCGTCCCGATGGCGCTGCCCGGCGTGTGCAGCAGCAGCTCCAGCTGCTGCTGCCCCACATCGGTGATGTCCTTGAGATTGCCCGCAAGCAGGCCGCCCGTTCCGCCGATAGCCGCATAGATGCGATCCACCTGCGCCTCTTCCTTCGCCTGACAGATCGCTCCGTAAAGCGATGCATTGATGACGGCAGTCGGTCCGCCGCCATGAACCAGAAGCAGATTACCAGCCATATGTACCTCCCCGTTTCATGAACGTATTGTTATATATATCATTATAATCTCCAGCCGTACAAATGAAAAGGATGGTCTTTTTTCATCCCTGCGCATGACCGCGGGCAGAAAGCAGCACATGCGCGCTGCCGCTGAGCACATATTCCCCTATTCCCGCGGGCACAAACGCGCTGGCGCCCCTGTCAAGCGTCAGCCGCTCTCCGCCGAATGTGATCCCGCAGGAACCGCTCACGCAAAGAAGCGCGTGAAAGCTTCTGCCGTCAGCATGCAGCGGCATATCGCCTTCCACGTTCAGCATGCTGACGGAAAACCATTCGCAGTCCGCCAGCATGATTCTTGTGCCGCCCCGGACGACCTCTTCTTCCCGTTCGCCCATATGACACTGCGGCGCCGGCTGCAGCCTGGCTACTTCCAGCCCCTTGTCGATGTGCATTTCCCTCGGCTTGCCATCCGGGCCAAGGTAACCAAAGTCATACAGCCGATAGGTGATATCGCTGTTTTGCTGAACCTCAGCGACGACCATTCCCTCCCCGATGGCATGCACCACGCCGGACGGAATGAAGAAGGCGTCTCCCACGCGCACTTCAAAAAAGGCCAGCAAATCACACAGCGTGCCCGCCTCAATGGCGTCGCGCACCTGCTTTTTGCTTGTATTTTCTTTAAAGCCGTAATACACGCCTGCGCCCGGCGCGGCATCGAGCACGACCCACATCTCCGTCTTTCCCTGACTGCCTTCCACCCGCCGTGCATAGGCGTCGTCGGGATGTACCTGAAGGGCCAGCGTCCTTTTCGCGTCAATCAGCTTGATCAGCAGCGGAAATACTTCTCCCTCCAGCGCATCCTCGTGCATCCGCTTCGGATGCTCCTGCAGATAATCGCGCAGCGTTCTGCCCTGATCAGGCCCCGATGCAATCACAGACAGCCATCCCTCATGACAGCTGACCTCCCAGCTCTCCGCCAGCGGCCTGACGTCCGTCTCCTTGCCAAAGTCGCGAAGCAGGCGCTCTCCGCCCCACGGATATGCCCGGAAAGCCGGTTTAAGCAGCATAGGGCAAATCTCTGTTTTTCTCATTGGTCTTTCTCCACAGCGAGACAATGGTCAGCAAAACCATCATCGCATATCCACGCTGCGCGCCATGCATACCGCCGCATCACCGACGCATAATCCGCAGCATATGGATCAGAATCGGGCTATATATGTTTTATTATAACGCTTTTCTTCGCATTCGTAAACATACGGAACATGGACTCAAGCGTTTTGCCGCCCTGCACTTTCTCCCATATGAACACTGCATCCGCCTTCCGCTTTTCAAACATCCGCAGGAACAGCGCAATCCGCTTCTTCCTCACTTCCCGACAGGAAAGGTCCTCGTCCAGCGCCAGCAGGGTTCTGACCTCCGGCAACGCTTGACGCGGCACAATAGCGGCAGCCATGAGATGAAAAAAAGCCTTATGGCATAAGGCTTAAACAGATGTAATTTAACTCATCATGCGGCAGAACCAAGGGATGCCGCGGCACGATGACCGCAGCAAAAGACGTTTTCAGTAAACTTAAATCTTAAGAGAATTATTTATAATAATTTTACACCTTTATCTGTGCAATGTACAGGGTGAATCACATAAGAATGCGAATCGCATGCATTTTAATGCGTATCAGTACCTTTGAAAAGAAAAAACTGGGGACGATCTCCTACGTCTCCACTGCCATACACTTACCATTTTTCGCCGTAAGCCTTCACCCATGTCAATCACAACCCAATTTCCTGAACTTGTCCGCTTCTCAACTCAAATCTCAATTCTAATCTGTTATTCTCGCTAGCTGCACGCACAACCACACTTTCCACCATCGCCACAAACGTTCCAGCGTCAAACTCCACATCCGCTTCCTGCTTTTCAAACATCCGCAAGAACAGTGCAATCTGCATCTTCCTCGCTTCCCGGCTGCAAAGGTCTTCGTCGATCTCCTGAATTCTTTCCGCCGCCTGTTTGTACTCTGCACTCAGCGTATCATATTCCCGGCGATACTCCTCCTGATTAAGCTCCGTGCGCGCATTATCATTCACCAGCCGGCGAATGCGCTCATTCAGAAGGAGCATCTTTTCTTCCAGTGTCTCTAGCTCACGATTCAAGTCATCTGCATGGTCGAAAGCACGTCCGGATCATGCGGTATCAGCGTCATATCGGACAGCCGGAGCAGTCCGTTCTGGAAGTTGATAATGTCCTCGTCTGCGTTCAGATCCTCTTCAGAAATAAAGAGGTTATCCGTGAGCAGCAGGTCATACACTTCGTTCAGCGTTCTCGTCTTCACCAGATACTCGTTGTAGTCAATGATGAACTGCTTGATCACACCCAGCATCATGATCTTTGACATCAGTCGGTAGGCTCCATCCCGGTACACATAACAGCGTGCGCCGCTCATAGCATGATCCTGCACAAAGATGTACTGCAGATGTTCACGGACGTATTGCGCCAGCCGAGTCGGCGATACTGACTCCGCACCTGTCTGTGGATTGATCGTCACAAATGGCGGCTTTTCCTTCAAAGAATGATGGTACACGCCACGCCGGGCTGCAATACCGCATGCTTCATCAGGCGCCATTCGGGCAAAAACGATCATTCCGGGCAGCGGATCGGGCTGCATCTCTAGGTCAGCCGCAGCGAAAAGCTACACAAACCCCGTCTCCAGAACATGCTGCGGATACACATCTGTAAACCACGTCCTCCGCGCTATATAGGAAGTCGCTCCGGCGGCTTTTTTTGTTTGTCTCATCAGCGCTGATTCTCCCCGAAATGATTGTGCTTTCGGTCGGGTTGCTATTCCCGCGGCACAGAGTGATGTATGTGTCACCGCAGGCGGGAAAAGCCGCCGTGCACAAGGAGAAAGCCTCATGAAAAACCAGACTTTTGGCATCGAGATTGAAACCACCGGTTTGAGCCGCGAACGCACAGCCAAAGCCATCGCCGCCTATTTCGGCACACAGGCCCGATACGTCAACCACCATCTGGGCGGTTGGCACATCCCCATGCCGGACGGCCGCAAGTGGATCGTTGAGCGCGACGCCTCCGTGACCGATCCAGCTGCAGAGGTGGTCAGCCCAGTGTGCCGCTGGGAGGACATCGAGATGGTGCAGGCGGTTGTCCGGTGCATCAAGCAGGCTGGCGCACGGGCGGACAGCAGCTGCGGCATCCACATCCATGTAGGCCTTGGAGAGCACACCCCGCAGAGCCTCCGCCGTCTGGTGAACATTGTGAATGCCAAAGAAGACCTCCTGACCATGGCGCTTGGCATCAGCCCTAACCGCCGCCAGCGCTGGTGCAAGCCGGTCGACCCCAACTTCCTGAGGCAAATCAACCTGCGAAAGCCCGCCAGCATCTGCTTGCGAATCTCCCCCGCAATGTGGCATGGAGGCAGACAACTCCCTCCAGCCGGGTTTCCTGATTTTCCTTTTTCCCCGCCTGATGAGGACCCGGCGGCACCGGGTCGAAACGCAGCCTGCGTCGCGGGAAGCCGCACAGCTATCAAATCAAGGAGGCATTGCTCATGGCAAAACTGGACCTTTACACCTGCATGGACATCTTCGACTGGTTCGATGACAACACATTCGAGTATATCAACCACATCCTCACCAGCAAGGCAAACGGCGAGCAGCGCGTGCGTTCCGCCATGCCGGCTATCCTGCAGCATGCCCGCTGGCTCCTGAATCTGCACCTCGATACAGACTGCGCTTATCCGGAAGAAACCCTTCCCAAATCCGCTTGACTTATCCGCCCGGCAGAGTGATGAATACGCACGACCAACCAACCCACAAGGAGGACACGAATATGAAATACATCGCTTATGGCTCCAACATGGCACAGGATCAGATGGCACGCCGCTGCCCAGATGCCAGACTGATTAGCACAGGGTATCTTGAGCACACCAAGCTCGAATTCTACCTGCACGCGACGGTTGAGCGCTCACAGGCCAAGGACGCACGGGTGCCGGTGGCGGTCTGTGAGATCAGCAAAGCAGACGAGGAACGGCTGGACATCTACAAAGGCTTCCCCAGCTACTACATCAAGGCCCAGCGCAAGGTGCGGATGATGGACGGTTCTGAAATCCGCGGCATGATCTACCTGATGAACTACCTGCGCATGTCGCCGCCCGCCAGCGAATACTATGACGGCATTGAAACGGCATACATGAAGCTTGGCTTTAAGGAAGACATCGAGAAGGTACTCATGCCGGCGCTCGACCGCAGCTGGCAGCGCAAGAAGCAGATGAGCAAAAGGTGACCAAGCACCTGCAACGCTTGCCGCTCTCCAATCGAGGGCGGCCTTTTGCCGTCATACGAAAAAAGCAGCCTGTGCGGCTGCCGTTATGATGATTCGGTTACTGTTTTTGTAAGAGTGCTGCCCACGCTACGATGGCTATAAGTGATCATTTGCTGATGCGCTTTCAAATCAAGCAAAGCCTGCTTGGCATGATTGGTCATGGGGAATCCTTCTTGCTGGGCAGCGGCCTGCTGAGCATCTCATGCAGCACACGCCCGCCGTCCAGAAAGCCATGGATGTACATCTCGATCGCCAGCGCACCGCTTCGGGTAAAGTGTGCGTCTGCATACTCTTCGATCAGGTGCGCATGCTCTAGGCAAAGCTCTGCAAGCCTGTTTTCCAGTTCATCCGTCCGCTGCAAGCCTTCTATGAAAATGGGATAATCGGCCGGGTGGCGCTTCATGGCATTCGATTCTGTCCATCTGCCATGTAGCAACGTCGGTCGCGTACTGGTAAAGGACGTCATCTTTCAAATCAAGCGCCATACATTTCACCTGCCTCCCTAAGATCCCTGCGCAATTGAGCGTACTTCGCTCTGTGCGCCTCTGCATCTATTGCTGACCGAAATGCGCAGTTGCCGCGCAGGTTAGACAGCAGGCATTTACGCAGCGCCTTATGCTCAGGACCAGTCAGGCCAAGCCTGATCAGCCAGCCGTGCATGATGTATTTCTCGTTCTCCTACGGATGGTATGCCGGGAATACTCGCGTAGCTGCTTTGGCTGACTGCACGACATGCTGGAGGAAAGTCTGCACAGCTTCCAAATCGGCGTGAGGATCAGCCTTGAATGTGATGCTGTCCCATGCGATGTCAATACCGTTAAGGTCACCAAAGTCTTTCAAATCCTGCATGGCCTGTACTGCCTCATCCATTGTGTCGGCGGGTGCGGTGCCTATTGCACTTTCGGGTATGTGCAGCGCGGACATGCCGCAAGCCTTTCTGATCAGCCATTGTTTGCTGTACAGCATACTAAGCAGGTTCCGAAGATTCACCGGCGTGTATCCCTCCAGCGGAATCTGGATGCCTGATGCTGTGCTGTCCACCGGCTCTTGAATCTGCTTAGGCTGTGCGGCGACGATGCCCTGCATCTCCAGAAAAGGAAAGATCCCGTCCAGATCATCTCCGGACAGGATCCCTTCACGCGACAGGTGGATGTCGCCGATCTGATATGCAAATGTGGGCGGGCCAAGGTAGACGGCGCGGGTATTTATGTACTGTGCCAGTGCGCCAGCCAGCTCCCGGCGGTTAATGATGTTCGTTTCAATCGTCATGATATGCCCTCCTTTCTTGGGTAGGACATTCATCACTCTGAACGGAGGAAAAGTCAAGTCAGATTTCAGCACTGATTCTGCATCCTAGACAGCACGGCTGAAATTCATGCACCAAAGATCGTATCAGACAAACTCCGTCACCAGAGTCTGAACAATCTTGCACTAACGCCGCTGAGAGTCACTTCCAGCGCGCCGTCCGCATAGCTCATCGGCACAGCAAACGCTTTTGGATAGATGAGCTCAGCCTCTTGATAGCTCCTCATCGGGATTCGTATCGTTTCTTCGCCCTCGCAAGTATGCCAGAGGGCCATGTATGCCTCGTTTTCGCAGCGCACACCCACGCACAGGAACGGATCGCCGAACGCGCCCAAGCCGATCGGCCAGAAGGGCATACCGGTCTTGAGCTTATCCACAATCTCCATGTGGGTTGCAATGCCCTCGCTCACCAATGCCAGCCTCTCCTTGGAGAGTTCCGCCAGATGGCCGCTCTGATGGATGCGCAAAAGCATCGCGGAGACCATGTTGAAGATAGTTTCCTCCTCGTCGCCATCACGCTTGGGATAGCTCCAGATCGCCGCCTGCTCCGGCGTGACCGCAGTCATGCAGTTACAGGCGATAGCCGCCATCTTGACGTAGTCGTCCTGATCGGTGACGGACTGGATGGAATGGCGACTCAGATGCGAATACTCCATGCGCATGCCGCCGGAGGAGCAATTCTCAATCACCAGATCCGGATAACGCGCAAACACGTCGTCGATCCACTTGAGATACGCGCGCGTATGCTCCAGCAGGCCAGTGCCCGCTGTGTCCGTATTCAGCTGCGTGCCCACGCCGGCGTTGATGTTGTAGTCCATCTTGATATAGCCGACGCCGTATTCCTGAACCAAACGATCCACAACCTCATTGGCATGCGCCACGACGGCAGGATTGCGGAAATCCAGCTGATAGCGGCTATGATCGATCACGCGGCGGCCCTCAATCTGGAAGAACCAATCATCCGGCACTTCCTTCGCCATGGAACACTCAATGCCCATGACCTCGATCTCCAGCCATAGTCCCGGGATCATGCCCTTTTGGCGAATGTAATCGAGCACCTCTTTGATGCCGCCCGGGAAGCGCCCCTTTGCCGGAAGCCAGCGGCCCACGCCATCCCACCAGGGGCCGTCGTCGTACCAGCCGCAGTCGATGCAGTAATACCGGCACCCGGCCTCGGCCGCAGCGTCGATGAGCGGGAATTCCTTTTCCGTCGTCGGATCACCCCACAGGCAGTTCATATAATCATTGAAGATGACGCTGGGATGCTCGTTGTCCGCATTGGGTCTGCGGATGCGGCGGCGGTATGCCGTCATCTCGCAGACGCTCTGTTCAAAATCACGGCCAAACGTCAGCGCACAGGGCACGGAAACAAATGTCTCGCCCGGATTCAGGCGCTTCAGAAACTGATGCTCCTGCCAGCTTGGGCCGCTCAGGCGCAGATACAGCTGATTCTTGAGATCGCTGACCTCCCAGCACCAGCTGCCGGACGTCTCAATCTGCCAGAGCATCGCGCCGTCCGCCTGCAAAAACGCGCCCATGGGCAGATGCTCGCTGCATGCCCAAGTACCTGTTGATGAAAGTGCGATGCGCTTCATGGAGAAGCTGTTTACCGGATCATAGCCCAATTCATGCAGCGTGTTCGTCTTCCACTGGCACTCCCCATACCATGTATTGTGCGGAATTGCCATGCTGTAATCGCCGCGGCTTCCGCCTTCATCATGACCGATGCCGGTGAGCGCAAAGGAGGAGATATATTCCAGCGGAAAACGCGAGGCGGAGATATTGGTCACCTCGTTCCACACGCGAAGCGCCTTCACCCCGTCGTAGAACTGCCAGAAGGTTTTTACCTCGATCTCGTCCGTCGCCTGCACCATCTCAAACAGATCGCCCTGTTCATTGCGCGCGAGGCTGTGGCCGACATAGCGAAGATCGCTGCCCGGCGCACAGAGCGTGTGCTTGCTGGCGTGGTGATCGTTGTGGTTATATCCGGATCCCTGAAGCTCTACAAGCGGATACCATTTCGTGATCTCGCCGCGCGGGCGCTCGACAGACGAGCAGTTATGCAGCGCAACAAAGCCGTTTTCGCAAATCTCGATATCGACATAAATGCCGTTTCTTTCAAAGCGGATATCCATAAGCCATTATCCTTTCACAGCGCCGACGGTCATGCCCTTGATGAAGTACTTCTGCAGGGAAACGAACAGGATCGTGATCGGCAGAACCGAGATGACGATCGCAGCAAACGCCGTCGAATAGTCGCTCGACTGGGCGGAGAATAGACTCTGTATCGCAACGGTCAGCGTCTTGAGCCGGTTCGTGCTCACATACAGGCTGCTCATCAGGTAATCGTTCCAGATCTGGAAGGACTGCATGATGATCAGCGTCGCCATGGCGGGCTTGAGCAGCGGGAAGACGATGGTAAAATACGTCCTGTAGATCGAGCATCCGTCGATACGTGCCGCCTCCTCCAGCTCCACAGGCACGGTGGACATGAAGCTGGTCATCAAAAACACGCCGAAGGAGATATTCGTGGCGACGTACATGAGGATGACGCCGATGCGCGAATTGACCAGACCGGTGGAATAGCCGACGATATAGATCGGCAGGAACAGCGCCTGCGCCGGAATGAGGATGCCAATGATAAAATACAGATACGCAAACTGGAAGAACTTGCCCTTGTTGCGCGCAATCGCCCATGCCGCCGCGCCGCACAGCAGCGCCAGAATCAGCACGGAAACGATGGTATACAGCGCAGTGTTGAAGAAGGTCACTTCCAGATTGAGCTTTTTGTATGCGTTTTCGTAGTTGGTCAGGTTCAGGCTCTGGGGCAGCGCCAGCGGATTGCCGACGTAGAGCTCCTTCTTCGTCTTGAAGGAATAATTGAGGATGATCAGCAGCGGCGCAAGGAACAGCGCAGAAGCGCCCAGCATGACAAGCTGCGTAATCCACAGGGCAGGTGTGAATTTCACCTTCTCCCTGATCTTGGGTTCTTTGGTCTTACGGCTCATCACATCTGCACCTCCCTCTTCTTGAGCACCTTCACCTGAAGGAAGGCAACCAGCAGCAGCGCAAAGACCACGGAGATCGTCAGCGCCGAACCGTAGCCGTACTGCCTGCCGTTGATCGCGGTGGAATACGTGTAATAGATGATCGAGGTGGACGCGCGGCCCGGGCCGCCGTTGGTGGAGGCGACGAGCAGATCATACACCTTGAGCGAGCCGGTGGTGATGCCGACGATACAGATCGTCAGCGCCGGAGCGAGCATGGGAATCGTGATATTGATGAACTGGCGCACGGCGTTCGCGCCGTCGACCTTCGCCGCCTCGTAGAGATCGGACGGGATCGACTGCAGCGCAGCGAGATAGATCAGCATCCAATAGCCGATCCACTGCCAGTTATTGGCGATGAGCAAGCCCTGAAGAACCGTTTCCTCCTTGCCAAGGAGCATCGCCAGGCTGCCCTGCAGGCCCATAAGCTTAAAGAGCGCAGGCAGCACATTGCCATAAAGCTTCAGCCAGACAAAGCCGACGACGACAGCGCTGATCAGACACGGCACAAAGAAAATCGTGCGCATGAGCTTCTGGCCCTTGATGCCGCTGTCCAGCGCCACAGCCATGAAAATCGCCGCCACATTCTGGATGATCGTATTCCAGAGGGTGAAGCGGATGGTGAACCACCATGCGTTCCTGGCATATGGATCGGAAAAGAGCTTGACATAGTTGCCAAGGCCGATGAACGGCTTTTCCACCGTCATGCCATCCCAGCTCGTCAGCGAATAATAAAACGACAAAAACATCGGAACGATCAATCCAAAGGTGAAGATGATCATCCCGGGCAGCACCAGAGAGAGATACTGCATCTGCTGCTTGCGCAGGCTCGGGCTCATTTTGCGCATGGCTTTCGCCTCCAGAATCGAGTAGATAAGAAAAGATTTAAACACTCAAGCAGAAAAGGTAACGTTGGGCTGCCGCCCAAACCCGCTCGGGGACATTGTCCCCGAACCCCTTCTTCGCTTCGCGCGGACAATCCGCTTTTTTGAGGAAATAACGCCTGTATAGAGGGAAAGCGGGCGGCTCTCCTTGGGGAAAACCGCCCGCCGTATAGGTATAAGGATTACTTGCTGTTGTCGCGGCGCGCGTCGGAAGCCTTGAGCACTTCCTCGATGGTGAGCTTGCCCTGCAGATACTCAGCGATATCCTTGGCATTCTCCTCCTGGAAGCCGCCCCAGACCAGCTGGTTGTTGCCCAGGTTGACGTCCTGAATCATACCGGCAGCGGCGTAAGCGTCGATGTCGGTCTGGCTCGGGTTGGCGAAGGTCGGCGCAACGTCCTTGACCATCGGCGCGGTCATGGTGTGGTCATAGATGGCAACCTGCAGGTCCTTATCGGTGGCGATCACTTCGAAGACCTTGTTGATCGCATCCTGGTATTCGCTCTTCGCGCTGGCCATGAAGGTGATGTTCGGCTCAAAGAGGAGCTTCGCATCGCCGGTCTGGTTCGGGAACGGGAAGATGCCGAAGTCGTAGCTCTCGTCGATGCCCAGGAAGTTCTGGATGGACCAGGAACCGGACACCTTCATCGCGGCTTCGCCCATAACCATCTTGGCGTCGCAGGCGGTCTGCTCGAGGGAGAAGGTCTCGTCGGTCCAGGTGTTGTCATAGATCAGCTTGTTGTATTCGTAAGCGGTCTTGTATTCCGGGCTGGTCTCAAAGCTGACCTTGCCGGCACGGAAGTCGTCGCCCCAGACGGCGTTCTTGTTGAACACGTCGTTGACGGCGAACTGCATGGTCACGTTGCCGATGGACCAGGTATCCACCATGTGAGAGGCGAACGGGGTGATGCCGTTGGCCTTGAGGGTCTCGATGACGGCGGCGAGCTCCTCATGGGTCTTCGGAACGGACAAGCCCAGCTCGTTGAAGATCTCGCGGCTGTAGTAGACACCCTGATACAGACAGTTGAAGGTCATGCCCAGCACCTTGCCATCCAGGGTGACGCCTTCCTTCGCGGCGTCCAGGATGTTGTCCATGTAGGGCTGTGCGGTCAGATCCGCCAGCAGGCCGAGGGAGCCGTAGGTGGAGACGTCCTGCGCCTTGCCGATCATGATATCCGGCAGACCGGACTGCATGTACACCTGCATCTTCGGCTGGAAATCGTTGCCCCAGTCGACGCATTCCCACTCGAGCTTGATTTCCGGATACTTCTTGGCAAGCGCTTCGTCGATCATATCCTCGATGCCCGCGTCCGTCGTGGACTGGCCGGCGAGCACGCGAAGGGTGATCTCCTCAGCCTGCGCAAACGCGCACAGGGACAGCACGAGGGCCATCGCCAGCAGAAGGGATACAAACTTCTTCATAACAGTTTCCTCCTTGCGATATTTCGGGGACTCGCCCCTTTTCTGTCTATCATCATACTATGGCCAGTGCAAGGAAAAATAGGAATATTTTGTCAGATTCACTTGGACAAATTTGTATCAATTGCTTTTACTGCGCCTGCGTGCTGCTCTGTGTGCGCAGCGCGTCCCATTGGTCAAGCACATCATCCAGCGTCTGCTCTCCGCGAAGATGGGCAAGCAGCAGCTCCGCACAGTCATACTGGAACGCCCAGATCAGCTGATTGTTGCCTATGGACGCGCTGACGATTCTTCCCGCCTCGCGGTAGCGCTCAATGTCCTCGCGGATCATATCCAGCGAGTCCACCGTCACGCCTTTCAGGCAGGTATCCGTCTGCGTGAATGCGCAGACCGTCTGCGCCAGTTCCTCGTCGGCAAGCAGCATCTCAAAGATATCGTCAATCAGCGCATCATATCTGGTTGTCGCGCCCTTCATGAATGTGATGTTCGGTTCAGCGATCAGCTTGGCGTCGCCTGTCGCATTTGGATAGGGGAAAATGCCGATCTTGCGGTAAGGGGCCACTGACTTGAGCGCCTGCACGGACCAGCTTCCGCCCAGATACATGACGGCTTCCTCCCCGGCGAAGCGCAGATCGCTCTCACTCTGGGTCACCTGCATGGCGTCGTTCCATGTATTCTGATACTGATAGACTACCTTCTGCGCACAGCGCCGGTAGGCGGAGTCCGCAAAGGATACCTCGCCCGCACGCAGACGGTCGCCCCAATCGGGTTCTTTGGAAAAGACGTCGCCAATGGCAAATTGCATCAGGATGTTTCCCGTATGCCATGTCTCCTGAAAATGGGCGGCGAAGGGCGTTCTTCCAACGCTTTGCAGTCTGTCCACGATGGCTGCAAGCTCCTCTTCCGTCGTCGGCACCTCAAAGTTATAGCGCCAGAAGATATTCTTATTGTAGAGCACGCCCTGATAGAGCTGATTATACACCAGGCCATAGAGCTTTCCGTCTATCATGCCTGCCTCTGCAGCCTCATCCACCAGATGATCGCCGAGCTTCTGCGGGAATACGCCCAGCGCGCCCGTCGGATAAAACGCCTGCACGTCCTGTGCTTTGCCGATGATGATGTCCGGCGCTTCGCCGGAGGAAATCATCGCGTTGAGCCGCACGGAGAAACGCTCGCCCCAGTCGACATTCTCCCATTCCAGCTCTACATTCGGGAACTCCTTTTCGATTCTTTCGTGAATCAGATCCGCCATGCCGGGATCACTGGTGGATTCTCCGGCAAGTACCGTCAGCAGCACCTTTTCTTCCTGCCTCGGCGCTTCGGGCGCAGGCACAATGGCGCATCCCGAAAGCGCCGCGCACAGCGCAAGCAAGCCCATCGCCAGCCAGACTCTTTTCACCGCAATTCCTCCTCCCTGTATGCGCGAGGGCTCTTGCCTTCCATGCGCTTGAAGACCCGGCTGAAATACGCATAGTCGTCATAGCCGACCATCTGCGCCACATCCGTGATGTTCATATCCCGTTGGGCAAGCAGCTTCTTGGCCTGCTTCATGCGCCTCGACGCCAGATAGAGCATGAGGTTGCAGCCGACCTGCTGCTTGAACATGCGAGAAAGATAGCTGTCGTCTACATGAAAGCGCTGCGCGAGCGTATTCAGAGAGATCGCTTCATCGTAATGCGCGTCGATATATTCGCGCACGCGCTGCACAGTATGGCGCATCCCCTCGCTGCCGCCGTCGCTGTGTGCAGAAACAAAGTATTCGTCCATCATCTGGGCAAACAGGCTGTGCAGCTGATCGAGTTCCATGCTATCCACGGCGCTGAGCATCATCTCCTGCAGATTATCAAACGCCGCGCGCTGTGCGCCGCTGCGGTCATCCTCCATGAGATGCTGCAAAATCCATGTGATCCCGTTCACGCTGTGCATCAGCTCCATCACCGTCCAGCCCTCTTCGCGGCAGTGATAGATGCCCGTCTGCCCGAGCAGACGCTCAAAGCGTTCGCGCTGCTGCGCCCGGGCCGCATGCTCCAGCTGATGGACCATGTCGGCGCTGATGCGCTGGATCATAGGCTGCACCTGTGCGCCGGCGGAAAACCCGACCTCCATCTCGCCGCCGCATTTCATCGAGGACAGACATCTGCGCACCTCGTCATAGGCCCGCCGCAGATCACGGAAGGAAAAATAGCTTTCAGACACCATCGCCCTCGGCTGCACATGCGAAAGCGCAGCCAGCTGCGAGAGCGTATCCGGCAGAAAACCGCGCAGCGCGGCCTCATCCAACTCGGTAATCAGCAAAAAGTGATTCGCATGATACAGGTCGTGAATCACCAGCTTATTCCCCGATGGAACCATTCCAGACAGCGCTGTTTTGATTCTGTACACCGCCTCAGCCGCGCTGGCCGGCAGCTGGCCTTCGCCCAGATGCTGCATAAAACCCGGAAGGCGCACCAGCGCCACGCGATAACTGGAAAACGCCGCCTCATAATCAAAGAGGCTGGCTTCCATGCTCTGCAGCTTCTCCTGATGGCGCGCATCGTGCAGCCACTGAGAAAACTCACGATCCAGCACCATCGAAGCGGCCAGATTCAGCTTTTCCTGTTCTGCGCTGCGTTCCTTCCGCCTGCGTGTGAGCGCCAGCACATGCTCCGTCGCCCGCGCAATCGCCTCCATCAGCTTGCTGCGGTTCAGCGGCTTGAGCACGTAATCCAGCGCGCCCAGCAGCAGCGCCTTATGCACATATTCAAAATCGCTGTATCCGCTCAGTACCAGAATGGCCGTGCTTGGCCAGCGGCTGCGCAGATGCTCCATCAGCTCCACGCCGGAGAGATAGGGCATGTTGATATCGGTAATCACGATATCCGCCGGACTTTTCTCCATTTGGGCCAGCGCGTCCTCGCCGTCCGTGGCCATGGGCGCAAGTTCCAGTCCCAGCGCATCCCAGTCGATGATCGTGCGCATGTTTTCTCTGATCCAGTATTCATCATCCGCGACGAGCACCCGCAGCTTTTTATTCTCCATGATCCGTTTCCTCCTGTATCAGTGGAATATGGAGCGTCACCGTCGTGCCTTCCTGCTCTCCGCTTTCCACCTCGAGGCCATATTCCCGGCCAAAGAGCAGCTTGAGACGCGCAGCGATATTGATCAGACCGATCGACGTGCCCGTGCTCAGCGCCTGCTCGGAATCCATTGTCCGGACCTTTTCAAGCATTTCCTCGGACATGCCCACACCGTTATCCTCGATAATCAGCAGAATTTCCGCATCCGTCTTATGGGCTCGAATCCCAATGTTCTTTTCGCCGCGCTTGTTGCGCAGGCCGTGGGAGATCGCATTTTCCACCAATGGCTGCAGGGAAAGCCGCGGAACGCGCATCTTCAGCACATCCGCCGGAATATCAATGGCCAAATGAATAGAATCATTCATGCGCACGTTCATCACGAACATATAGTTCTTCAGATGCTTGAGCTCATCCGAAATCGACGCGAGCGGCTCGTCCATGCGCAGGCTGTAGCGGAACAAATCGGAGAGCGCATGGCACAGCGTTGATACAATCTGACAGTCGTGGAGCATCGCGATTGCGCTCATGGTATCCAGCGTATTATACAGGAAATGCGGATTGACCTGCGTCTGAAGCGCTTTGTATTTTGTGTCATTGAGCTGAATTGCCGTCCGATATTCCCGGGCAATCAGGTCCTCGATCCTGTCAAGCATGCTGTTAAATGTGCTGCCCAGCTTATTGAGCTCATCCTGTCGCATTTCAGGCAGGCGCAGCTGCGTTTCACCCTGCCGGATGCGGTTCATGGTATCCGCCATCTGGTCAAGCGGGCGCGTCAGTCCCCGGGAGATAAAGATGAACAGCACAACAAAGAGCACCAGCACCAGCACAAAGACGAGAATGGTGCTGCTTAAAAGCATCGCCTGATTGGTATTGAGTGCGCTGGAAGGGATGAGTGAATAAAGCGTCAGACCGTATTTGCGCACAGGCGCAGAATACAGCGAGTGACTGTCATGCTGCTCGGGGAGCACATCGCCTTCCTGCGCACGCCGGGACAGACTTTCCATCAGCGAAACCGTTTCTCCACTATCTGGAAGTACACTGGAGATCAGGCTCTTTCCCTGCGGCTGCAGCCATACGGCTTGTTCGTCGGCATAGCGATACTTGCGCATCAGGCTTTCCAATCCTTTGGGATCCACGTCGCAGACCATATATCCCACCGGCGTCTGTGCGTTTTCCAGAATGCGCAGGATACAGCGAACCAGACGCAGTTCCCGCTTATCGTTTTGGTAGCTGGTGACCGCCATGACCGATGGATTGGACGCCACAATATCCTGCACGCCTTCGGCGCTGCCCTTCATGCTGTGATCGTAGATATCCACAGGATAGGTATAGATCGGCGTCTGCGCATGGCGATAGGAACTCACAAGCCTGTGATCCATCGTATAGATATACAACGCTACCAGATTCTCGTCCGAATCAAATGCGCTGTCCGCCATTTCATAGGCCAGTGCGGCGTATTTGCGCGCAAGTGCATCAGCGTCTCGATGATCCGCCAGATCGCACACAAATGATTTATGCTCATAAATAGTAATCAGACTATTTTCAATTCTCTTGAGGCGATCATATACGTCATCCGAAAGGTTTTCCAGCGTTCTCCGGTTGATCTGTGCCGTCTGCGCAGAAATCACCGAAGAGGAAGACGCTGTAAAGAGCACCAACTGCAGCAGCATAGCCAGCACCATACAGCCCACACACGAGAGCAGTATGGATGATTTGAGGCTCCATGTCTTTCTGAAGAGCTGCATATCGATCACCTTCCCGATTTGTCACTTCTCTTTTTTCCATTATATACGAGAGACCAAACAGGAGCAACCAATAGCCAATACTTCATATTAAAATTAAGGACGAGGATGGCATTTCTCTTTAGAAATATCGTCAGGTTTCTCTCATACTCGGGACGTTTCCCCCAAGTGGGTGCAAAATATCTGCCCACGAAAATTTGTTCTTCTGCTGTTTTCCTCTCTCAAGCCCTTACCCGGTTCAAACCCACCATGCAAAACAGCGCTAACCGTCTCAAATCTCCTCAAAAACAGTCCAAATTGTGCTTAATCTACTTAATTTCCGCTTAAAAAACAAATGAACACAAAAAAATCCATCAGGCATTGTATCAATACCTGATGGATTTCTGGTGGCTCAAGACGGATTCGAACCATCGACCTGCCGGGTATGAACACCCAATTCATTTACAAAATACCAGAAATAAGATAGATGTGGGCTGTATCCGACAAAAGCCCTTAAAGCCTCCCTTATTCCTTTCAGCGCCTCCTGAGCATTCCTGCGCTGCCCCATCCTTTACCGCAAGTAAGCCCAGGTCATCCGCTCATTTTGATCTTACGCGTGTTTTTTTGCGCACAAGCATCCATGCAACCGCCAACGACAGCATGGCAGTCAACAGCTTCAATGGTGTTTCATCTCCGGTATCCGGAATCACAACATTGGTGATCACGCCGCCGTCATAAGCACATTCGCCCGGCTCACCATGGTTGGTGTAAAAGGGAACATAGCCTGCCATGGGTTCTTCCACAACGCTGTACTTTGCCAGCTTACCGTCCACAGCAACGGGCAGGTTGTGGTAGTGATACCAACCTTCGCTGTCTGGCTTGGGCGTTTTGCGGTTCATGATCTCACCGTTGCAGTACAGCGTCAATTTGATCTCCGGCTTAGGGCCGTCGCCAAGGCCACGCCAGACCTTCTGAACACTGAAACTCCTGATTGCCTTGTTGATGATCGTGCCGCCATGATAGATCTCCGACGTCGCCTCTTTATACGGCTCGATGTTGTTGTAGATGGTCAGGTAGCCGTCCATATACGTTTCCTTCGCGGAATAGATGATCGGCAAACCGGATGCATCATAGAGCGGAAGGTTGGAATAGGCATAGACATTGCCGCTGCGCTCGCAGTTCGGCTGAGGATCCAGCTTTTCGCCGTTGGCATACAGCGTCAAAATGATACCGTCGCCCTCGTCGCCTCGCCAAACCTTCCTCACCTGGAACACCGTGGTGATCAGCCTATTGACGATATCGACATGGTTTCCGCCCTGAACCACCTCGCCTTCCACACGATTCGAGTCAAGGCCATTCATCGTGATCCTGAATCGCGGATCCTCCGCCTCCTCAACTTCATAGTGCATGCCTGGGATCAGCCCATCGATGATCATGGTCTGGCCGTGTGCCAGCAGAACGGGCTCGCCGCTGATCAGTCTGCCAGAAACATCGCCGATGGTATACGGGAAGATCTTGTGAGAGACGCTTCCATCCGTATTGAAGACGTGCACCGTAATCGTGAATGTTTCCTCGGTCACACAGCCTTGAACCGTCTTGGTAATCGACAGCGTTTCCAGATAGAGGTTGTCAAAGGCGATGCTGTCCACCGCTTCGCCGTCAAGGGTGATCACGTGATACACATTCAGCGTGCCATCGCCCGCATCGCTCACGTCCACGGTAACCGTATACACGCTCGTGTCGAGAACAAAGATATCCTGCTCCACGTTCTTCTCACGTACGGTATAGACATGGCGACCCACGTCATTCAGCGTATAGCGCAGTTCCGGGAAGACGATCTCGCTCAATTCGTTGCAGACCGTCTTCGTCTCACCATTCTCATCACTCAGGATAAACTCAAACACCTGACCATGCGCAGGACTCTCGCCATTGACCGTCTTTCTGGCGGTCAGCGTCAGCGTACCGGCAGCTTCATAGGTATTCACGAAGTTCAGCTCCGTGCTGTTCTCACTCGGCGTCGCCTTCAGCGTGCCGTCGCCATTGTCGCTTACCTCAACTGTCACTGTGTATTCGCGATCGTCCACTGTGACGCCCGCACCGCTTTCGCTGCTTTCCTTCACGGTATAGGTATGGCTTCCAACATCCGACAGCGTATACGCAATACTCGGGTACTTGATCTTTCCCTGGGCATCGTTTTTCGCCTCGGCGATCAACTTATCGCCTTCGCTGATGGTAAAGGTGAATACATCCTTTGCCGTCAGTTCCCGGCCCGTCATGCGCTTCGTTCCTGCAAAGGTCACAGAGCCGCTCGCCGCGTAGGTGTTCACAAACGCTGCCTGATGCGCTTCGCCGCGCAGAATCGTGCCGCTTTCGCCGCTGAAGCTCTGCGTATAGCCGGGCTCCTGCTGCTCTGCGACACTGTACTTCACGCCGATGGGCAGGCCGATCAGCCGCGCCGTCTCACCATGCTTGAGGGTGAAAGTCAGCTCGCCGGCCGCATTTGCCGTGATGGTTTCCCTCTCTCCGGCCTTTTCAATCGTGAATGCTCCCGTCACGGGCGCTCCCACCTGGGTCAGCGCCACGGTGAATGTGAAGTCCTTGATCTGGCTTCCGTTCACCACGCTCTTGCTCACATCCAGCACGCCCAGCACCACATTGGTGATGGTTGTCTCGCTGCCCTCGGTTGCGCTGGCGCCGACATAGCCGACAACCGGAACCTCGCGCACGTCGTAGACATAGGGCACGCCATCTTCATCAAAGGCAAGAAGGTTTGCAAAGGTATGCTTCCATCCGCATCCCTCATTCAGCGTCACGGCATCAACCTTTTCAGCGTTGCGATACAATTCGGCAGTGATGCTGGCTGGGCGGATCCCCAGCTTGTTGTCCTCATCCTGCCAGACCTTTTCCACGCTGATGCTGGTCTTGTCGCTGTACGTGTTGTGGAACTGAATGGAGTCGTTCAGATCATCCGTCACCGTCAGCGTGCCGTCGCCGTTATCTGTGATGGTCAGTCTTACGGTGTACACCGTTTCGTCATAAGTGACGCCCGGGGCTCCGTCCTTCTTCTCCGAGATGGTGTACGTCTTCGTGCCCACATCCGCCTCTGTGAACTGAAGCGCCGGGAAGGCAATCTTGCCCTGCGTATTGTTCACAGCAGTCATCAGCTGCTTGCCGTTTTCATCCGTCAGCACGAACTCAAACTCGCCGTCGACAAGATCGCGGCCCGTCAGCACCTTGCTCGCCGACAGGGTATATTCTCCCTGCGCGCTGTAGGTGTTGGTGAACACAGCATTTGCGGTTTGGCCCATCACAATGTTGCCCGCTGCGCCGGATGCCGACTGGGTGAAGCCGGGCGCCTGTGCCTCCACAATACTGTAGTTTGCGCCGTGGGGCAGGCCGGAGACGATCACCGTTTCGCCATCCTCAAGGGTCAGCGAAGCGGATCCCGCCTCGTCAAGCGTCAGCATGCCCTCGCCCATAGAATATTCGCCGGTAATCGGCTTCCCACTGGCGTCGGTCATGGTCAGGGTGAACGCAAATTCCTTCTGCGCGTTTGTCGGAGCATTCAGCACCTCTTTGCTGATGCTCAGCTCACCGGTCTTCACGCGATTGATGAAGGTTCTGAATTCCGCATTGCCGGTGGTTTCATCCTGCCTGCGATACGTTGCCGTGTCCAGCTCGCCCTTGCCTTCCTTATCCTCAGCGGTCACGGTGACGAAAACCTTCTCCTTGCTGCTTACGATGGTGGGATCGGTGGGATCGGTGCTCTCCGTCTCGGTGATGACATACATCCAGGTTCCTTCTTCACCGTACGTCGGCAGATCAAACAGGATGGTACCGTTCGCGTTATTGGTCACCGTAGAGATCCATTCGCCCCGCTTGTCCGCCGCGTTCTCATCATAGCGATGCAGATTAAAGGTGAACTCGCCCGCCTCCAGCTCGCGACCAATCAGCGCCTTTCTTGCCTGAAGGGAAATTCTGCCGCTGGCCGCGTACGTATTGGCAAACGCAACCGTATCCGTCACATTCGCCTGAATGGTTCCGGTATATACGTTTTCATCCAGCGTCCAGCCGGGATACGTGCCCGTCTCCTGCGCCTTATAGTGAACGCCGGCAGGAATGCCCGTCAGGGTCACGCTCTGGCAGCCCTGAAGGGACACATTGGCCTGTCCATTCGTCACGGTCAGCGTCTGCGTGCCCATGGTGAGCTCACCACTCCAGGGCCTGTACTTGCTGTCCGTAAAGGAAAGCGCCATCGTGAACGCCTGATTTTTTGCCGCTGCCGTTTCACCCGAGATGCTCTTGCTGATCTGCAGGCTGCCGGTCTTGGTGGTGTTGTTGAATACAGGCAGATCGACTTCTTGATCATTCTTTTTATAGGTCACTGACGTATAATCGAAGGTTGTAGCGTTAGTCCCCACCAGTTGCACTTCTACATTATAGTGCGTGTCATCATAGTTGATATTCGGGTCCCGCTTTTCTTCGTCCACCACCTCGATAATTGTGTAGTAATGCCTGGCTGGATTTAATGCCGTATATACAATGGGCTTAAAGCTGATCTCGGAGCCGATGCTGGTCACGGTCTGCAGCACCTCACTCCCTTTCTTAAGGACAAAGGTATACTCCTGATCCGGATCCGGCGCCTTACCATCCAGCAACTTTTGGGCTTTCAGGGTCACGCTCGCCTTTTGCAGCGAGTATTCATTGGTAAACACAGCCTCACTGGTCTCAAGCGGCACAATCTCTCCGGCATCGCCGCTGCTTTCAAGCAGCAGCCAGCCCTTGGGAACCACTTCCGATACCTTATAGGTTGTGCCTGCGGGCAGGTTCTTCAGCAGAATGCTCTCGCCAGCCTCAAGGCTGACGGTAATGGTCCTTCCGTCCTCGGAGCGGGTCGGCTCCACCTTCTTCCACTGGGCCACAAGGGTTACGACCTGATCCTTCACATAGCCGCTGTTTGCAGGAATCGTGACCATGTCATCGATAACCGGATAGGTTTTCGTGCCATCGGTGAAGCTGACCAGCTCATGGGCATAGCGGGTAAATTCCACCGGATTGAACGAATACGCGTCGCCGACCGTAACCTTCTTCGAGGGCATGGAACCGGCGCCTTCGTTTGCATCAAAATTCAGCGTATAGCTTACAGTCTCCCAGGTCCATGTGCCGGCATGGCCACCCTGCGTGAATACCTCTACACCGGTCAAGGGGGAGGCGGCGTCATCATCTAACTTCACCCACTTGCCAGTATATCTGTTATTTATATTATTTATATTCGGATCCCTAGGCCATGCATTGTTATGATCTTTGTTGAACTTCGTGGCATTTCCAATCGTAACCGTGCTCAGGTTCGGACAAGATGCAAAACAACTGGCTGAGCGCGCCATTTTGCTCGTATCAAAGTTTCTGATATCCAATGTTGTCAGGCTGCTGCAATATGCAAACATGAACTGCATGTCTACTACGTTTACTGTGTTAAAACTGCTCAGATCAAGTGTCATCAAGCTTTCGCAGGCTTCAAACATCTCTGTCATGGTTTGGACATTCGTGGTGCTAAAGCTGCTCAGATCCAGCGACTTAAGGCTGGAACAACCCCTGAACATTTCTTGCATGTGACGGACATTCGTGGTTCTAAAGCTGCTCAGATCAAGCGATTCCAGCGCAGTACATGTCTTGAACATGCCAATCATGCTCGTAACATTACTGGTATTAAACGCTCTCAGATCCAGCGACTTAAGGCTGGAACAACCCCTGAACATTTCGAACATGCCAGTATCTGTTTCATTCACATCTCTGTATGTCACACTTTGGGTATTAAAGCCGGGCAGTTCCAGTTCCGTCAGGCTTTCGCAATACTTGAACATCCTATTCATGTCCGTGACATTCTGAGTATTGAACGTGCGCACGTTCAGGCTCGTAAGTGCCTCGCACTCCGAGAACATTTTGCTCATGCCCGTGCCGCTGCTGGTATCAAAGGTTTTCAGATCCAGCGACGTCAGCGCAAAGCATTTCTCAAACATGCTGTTGAAGCCCCTCACATCGCTGGTGTCGAAGCTGCTCAGATCCAGCGACGTCAGCGTCTGGCAATTCGCAAACATGCTGCTCATGCCTATTGCCTTGCCAGTATCAAAGCTGCTCAGATTCAGCCACTCAAGACTAGTACAGCCGCTGAACATGCTGGAGAAATACTCAGACTGATGTGTATCGAATGTCTTCAGATCCAGCGATGTCAGGCTCGAGCAGCTGCCGAACATTTGACTCATATCTGTCATGGCGCTGGTGTCCAGCTTCGACAAGTCTATCGAGGCCAGATTTGTCATTCCATTGAAGAAGTATGCGCCAGACGCCGGTTTAATGTCGCCCTTCATCTCAACGGCAGTAACGCTGGCACAATCGTTATGCCAGGGTCTTAGTTGGTTGAGGTTAACGTTTTTAATCGTTTCATCAACCAGATAATAGATCCGATCATTAGCTTGAACCCGCTTGGCCTCTCCAAGATCAAATGTATTGCCATCGGGGTCTTTCGACTCACTGCTGCGGAAGAAGGTGAGCTTACCACCAACCAGCATGGCATATGCCTTTCCAGTCAGATCCTGAGCAGTATACCAGGAACTCCCGTCCACAACGGGCGCAGTCGTGGGGCTGGGCGACAGCTCCGGCTTGGGCGTGGGGGTGGGCGTCGGCTCCGGCGTCGTGGTGGGCGTCGGGGTGGGCACAGCGCTGATCGTTTCATATTCAAGCGTCTCCACCGCATGGCTCAGCTCGATATTGAAGGTAAACACCTCGCGGGAATTGCTGCTGCCCTTATTCTCCGGCACGATCTTCTCCACGCTCAGATTACCCGGTTTGACCGTGTTGCTGAACACAGGGGTCGTAGCAGAGCCGGTGATCGTCAGTTCGCCAAGCATCTCCTTTTCGCCGTAGCACGTAGGGCAGATATTCATGGAATTATTGACAATGCGCCAGAATGGTTCAGTGCTCACATCCGACTCCTGAACGTGTACCCAATATCCATCGGATTGACTAGGATAACTCCAAAAACACTCCACATACTTATCGGTAACCATTTTATTATAGCCTTCCGCATAAAGAGAACAGGCGGTTTCACCCAACTCCAGTCCGGTTCCCTTACAATGCGAACAATAACCTTCACCTGCCCATCGCGCTTGACATTCGTTGCACAGGAGAATCTTACTCTTCAAATTCTGAAAACTAGCATAACGTACAGGATTTGAACACTGACTTCCTATAATTCCTACTTCTGCCCCGTTAATTGTGGTAAGACTGCCACTGGACCATTCAACAGAATATGCGGTAAAACCATTTCCAGCGCATCGAGTACAGAGCTTATATGCGCGCGTTGCCTTCTGTCCACTCTGCGTAAAGCTGAGGGTGCCATCGCCATTGTCAAACACTTTGATCGTGATCAGATATTCCTCGTTGGAATAATTGACGGTCGGGTCCGAGCCCTGCTTCTCGCGGATCACGTAAGTATAGCCCGCGGCATTCTGCTCATCCAAGGAAATGTGCTTCTGATTAAACTCGAGCGGCGGGAACACGATGTTGCCCTCGGCGTCGTTGGTCACCGTGGCGATCTTCGTGCCCAGCTTGTTCGCCTTTTTCTCATTATACTGGTACAGCTCGAAGGTGAATTCGCCTTCCTTCAGTGCGCGGCCCTCCAGCGCCTTCCATGCCCTGAGGGTCACGCTGCCGCTGGCCGTATATCGGTTTTCAAAGGTCAATCCCGGCTTATCTTCACCCTTCTCATTGAGGATGGTCGGGGTCACGGTCATGGTGCCGTCGCCGTTATCCGTCACAGATACGCTCACGTTGTATGTATGCGGATCTGCCTGATAGCCCGCCTTGCCGCCGTCCACCTCTTGGATGATATAATGGAAGGTCTGTCCATGATCCGCCTGCGTGTATTCCAGCTGGCCAAAGATCGCCTCCGCATTCGATACGATCTCCTCTGTGCCGCTGCCGCCGGTGGTGCCGGTCTCTTCATCCGGCGCACCCACGCGGGCGGTACGGATGACTTTACCATAGTCGGGGCTGCCCGGGTTATTATCCACCAGTTCAAAGCGGAACTGATTCTTGCGGATGGCCTGGCCGCGGAGCTCCTTGCTCACGGTAAGCTGTGCCGCGCCCGTTGCGGCATAGGTATTCACAAAGTCCGCATGGGCCGTCTGACCCGCGCGAATCACGCCCTCAGCGCCGGTGGCGGTGCTGGTGAAGCCGGGCGCCTCGGTCTCAATCACCTGATAGCCGCTCTCGGAGGGCAGATCGGAAACCACCAGCTTCTGCCTATGCCCAAGCTGCACGTCATCGCCGCTGGTTACCATGCCGCTGCTGACCTCAGTCCACTGGCCGCCGCTCTCCTGCATAATGACATAGGGATAGCGCTCCAGCAGCGGCGCCGACGGGGCGTCCGGATCGGTCTGCTCCTCCAGCAGCACCAGCGTGAAGGTGAACGTCTGATCTTCACCCACATCCGTGGCATGTTCAACCGTTTTGGTCACCTCAAGAGAGCCCACGGGAATATAGGTGTTTGTCACCTGCGTATAGCCGTTGGCTTCGCCCATATACTTGGGCACATATTCCTCTTTAATGGTGTAGATATATTCCCTGCCGCCGTAGGCGTACTTATCCATCTGGCCGAAGTTATACGTCCAGTCGCCGTTCCTGTCGGGCATAACCTCGCGTGCGGCAATCTTCTCGCCGTCGCGATAGAGCGTGATCACGACCATGCTCGGGCGCACACCCGCGGCATTCTCGTCGTCGTTCCACTGCTTCGTGCCGGAGATCTCCACCTGTTCATTGGGATGCACGTTCAGCAGGGTATAACTGTTCACGCCCTCATACTGAACCTTCGGGGTATAGCCGGCAACCGGCTCCTCCCTGAAGGAATACAGCCAGCGGACGCCATTCTCGTCCGTGGTATCCATCTGCATGAATTCCCAGCACCAGTTGTTGCTGTCATCCAGCGTCACGGTCAGCGGTTCCCCGTTCCTGATCACAGGCTCCGCGTCGCCAGCACTGCCCGCCAGGCGGCGCATCACGGTCACAGTCACGGAATCCGGGCGCATGCCGTCGTGGTTATTCTGATCCACCCAAGCCTTCTTCACAGCCAGGGTTTCCGGCATGATGCCCACGCGCGTGTACTCGTTGTGGATCAGCGCACTGGTCGTCCAGCTGAAGGTTTCCGTGACGCCGTCGGACGCAGTATATGCTTTGCCCGAGGTCAGCCTCACAGTCGCGTTGTTGTAGGCATACATGTTGTTGGCCGGATTCTTCGCCGCCTGCCAGTCAACCTGCGTCGGATCCTCGCTGCTGCGGGCATAGGCTCCCTTGGCGCTGAACTTCGTTTCGTCGCCGTGGTCATCCGGTGCGCGCATCTGCAGATAAGCCGACACGGATTCATCCGCACGCAGAATGAATGCCTGTCCTTCTGCCGTGCGGCTGGCGTCGATGGCAATCGCGGTCACGGACAGGGTTTCCGGCACGATCCACACGCCGGTTTCATCAAGCTCGACCTCTGTCCAGAGGCTGGCGTCCGTCAGGTCATAATTGCCGGTCATCTCCGGCGCAGCAGCTATCTCGGCGCCGATGGCCACTTTTCTGCTCTGGCCGCCAAACTGCACGCCCGGCACCTGAGAATACAGCAGCCTGGGCGCTGCGCCCAGCGCGACAAATTCGCTCAGATCCACCTGCAGCAGCGTGCCGCGCCACTGGCCCTTGCCCTGCCAGTCGCCGTTCCATTCCTTGCGTGCCTCAACATGGTCTTTATCTTGCAGCTGGCTTTCGGTTGCGCTTTCGCCGCTGCCTGGCACATAGTTTTCAAGTCCGTCGTAGATCACGATATCCTTGGAAGCGGTATCGAGCTGGTTATCAACCTGCAGACGGTAGGTATAGGTATTGCCCTCGTACACCGACACCTGCTCCTGATCGCCAATGCCCTGCGTCCAGATATTCACCAGATCATCCCTGACCTCTTTGGAGAAGCTGGAAACGGAAGCTGTCAGCGCGGACACAACATTGGTGCACTTTCCGTATACAAAGCGATTCTCATCCGTATTGGGATCAAGGTTGGTCAGCGCGCTGACGATATCCGCCGGCATGTCGGGCGTCTGCGTGTTGTTGCCGCTGGCCGGAGTATCCGGACAGCCCAGCTGATTTTTGATGGTGCCCAGCGTGCCGTCCGGCAGATTCTCCACCGCGGATTCAAACACGACATAGTTCGTCAGTTCCGAGCCATATTCTTCCAGATCATCCCAGGTGTATGCCGCTTCAAAGTTAAGCGTCGGCTGATCTGCATATCCGCGGCTGTTGAAGATATACTGCGGGGAGAGTTCCGCCTCCACGACGAGCAGAATGCGCCCCGTGTTGCGGTAGTTATTCACGGTGTATACATTGGTGATGGTGTCGCCGGGGCGCAGCGCAATGGTATCCAGCAGCGGCGTCACGCGCGGCGGCAGCAGATCATACCAGACGCCGCTGGTCTGCGCGGGGATGATCCCTGCACGCACGGCATCCATGTATTCGATGTGATCCCTCAGGTTGCTCTGCGCGCTCATGATCGCCTGATAAGGGATCTTTAGGCGCGCATTTTCATTATCTGTTTTGATATCACCATGAATACGCTTATGCAGCGAAACGCCATAGTTCGCCGCCTCATAGGTGGCCAGGGAGTAATTGAACCCTTCAAACACCGAAGTCTGCGTCGAGATATTCGTGTTATGATCCACCCAGCCATAAGCATGCATAGCGACGTCGTTTTTGAATTTGGTGGTCGGGCTCTCGCTGCGCGCAAGCATTTCCTCCACGATCTAGCGCACGCGGTCAGATGCCTTCATGATGATCGTCGGATATACGCGCCACTCGATCATGGCGGTATCACAGTGCTCCGCCATCTTTCCATCAAAGACGTTGCTGGTAAAGGTATGGCGCACGTCCGTCACGTTCTGCGGGAAGAACACCGTCATCGCGCCGGTGGTGATGTTCTGCGCCACATCCACAAACCTGAATTCGCCCAGGCCATCTGCGCCCCAGGTCGCCCTAGCGGCCTTACGCCATTCGCTCTCGCCCTTCACCTTATACTCGATGATCAGATCCGGCGTGGGCAGCGTATTATCCGTTACGTAGGCAAACGTGCCATCGCTCCACTTGGCATAGCGCTGCTTGGTCGGCACAGAGATGCGCAGGCTTCTGAATTCAAAATCCTCGCTGGTCAGTTCCTGCTCCTCAAAGTTGAAGAAGGTCCTGAAATCCTCCGTAACTTGCGTCCAGCCCAGCTTGCCGAAGTCGCTGGCATCAAGGCCCAGGCTCTCCAGATCCGCATTGATGGCGGCGTCATTCAGCTGCTCGTAGGAAAAGCCCTTCGTTTTCTCTGTCGTCCACGGATAACCATAGCCCGTAGATTCCACGATGAAATCCATCTCTACGTCTTGACCGTTTTCCAGCAGATTCAGCGCATAGCCATACGTCCAATCTTTCCGGTTGACGGCATGCGTCCATTTGCTCACCTCGAACGCACCGACCGGCCTGACCCACGCAATCGGCGAATAGATAATCTCCGCGCTGTCCTTCCAGCTCGTGACCACCCGATCATCCCCGTCGACAGCCTTGTCAGACTCCGTCAGGATCCATTTCACGTTGTTATTAAGTCTGTATTCCTTCTGCTCCTGTATGGGCGCAGCAACTTCAAAAGCGTCCTTTCGATACGCAGACCACAGCTCCAGCATCTGGTTATACTGATATCCATACGACGTGGACTTCGTGTGATCCACAACATTGATGGTATAGCTTCCGTCCGTCTCAGCAACAAAATCATAATCATCGCTGCCCAGGAAAATGCCCTTCGTGGCAAACGTCAGTTCTTCGTTCTCGCCAACCAGATAGGCGTCGCTCAGCACATCCTGAATCTTCAGGGAATACGGCTGATTGTTCGATTTGGAGGGATAGGTGTACCAGCGGACATAGATATAGTCATCCGGATCTTTGTTCTCTTCAGGAAGTCTGGCAATCAGCTTTTCGCTCAGGCCGGGATTCATTTCAAACAAATCGCCGCCCTTATGCGCGCTCAGAATCTCCGCCTTGGTATCCACCTGGGCGGTCAGCACATTGCTGGTCATCGGGATTGTATTGCCCTGATGGGTGGTCACCTCGACGTCCACCGTAATGGGAAGGCTTTCGCTCATATCCACAATGTCGATGGGCCTGATTCCGCGGATGGCCACCTCGATAGACACGCTGGTCGCTGCACTGAGGGTACGGGTATTGGTCAGCACATAGTTATCGCCGACAAGCTGCCAGTTGAAATCCGCCTTCGTTGACGGCGCAGCCGGATATGGGATTTCCATATAGCCCAGCAGATTGGCATCATCCGGCACGCCCGCCCTTTCGCTGCCTGTGCCCTCATATGTACGGGCACGCCACACCTTTGCAGGGATGGTAATCGTAATATCTCCGGGCGCATAGTTATACTGGCCCGACATCGACGTTTCGATCCTGTATATCATCGGCAGCTCTGCGTTGTCCGTTGCAGACAGATACAAATGCTCAGCCGTCGTCTCCGGTGCGTCAGCGCCCGCAGCCGTCTTTGTACTGTCGTGCGTGATCCACTGCACTGTGAGCGCTTCGATGGTCGTTCCATCCAGGCTGTTGCCGATGTTCTCGTCGCTCTCGGCAAACGCCATACCCCATGATGCAAATCCCGCTGTGTTCAGACAAAGCAACATGGCAGCCATGCACAGCCACTTTGTCAGCCCGATTCCCATCTTGTTCAGCATTTTCGTTTTCAGCACACCGATTTCCCCTATCTTTCGTTACGTAAGTTCTCTTTCAGTATCTATTTTCGCTCGCATCTCGCCTCGGTCAATGCAAACGCATATAAACCAGTCAAAGATACCCGATTTTCCAAATGGGTACACTTCCCAAGTATATCTATATACAATACATTATATATTAATCCACCGCGAATGTCTACATTTATGTTATATCATCCTTGTCCTGAATCGACATCCTATTTATCCGATGATCCCACCACACAATTTGAGTTTCTGCTCTTATACAATGAGGAAGACCTATCCAGCGACAATATGGAAACATGTCATTTTCTCTGCAAGGTCTATGCAACGCAGAAAAAATCTTCTATACTTAAGATAGATTACAATGAACATCCAAGGCAGCGATCTTTCAGTGACGTATCAGAGCGAAAGGAAATCATATGAATATAGACAACCTCCAAGTGCTGTTCGAAAACTACATGGCGAACTTTGATCTAATCAACAGCCCTAAGCATAATGAGAATTACAAATGGGAAGCCATTGAACAAGTTCAAAGAGAATGGGATATCGATGCAGAGAACATCTCAGAGATGATCAAGCGAGCTTTCTGCAAATCCTTTAATCTGATCAATAATCGCATTGTTCAGCCTGTTTCGGGTATCGTTGCCCTGGCAAAGGTCGAACCTGAAACAATAAGAGCCGCCTTCAAAGAATTGCTGAAAGAGGATTGTGGCGATATTGATGCAAGGCAGGGACGTATACTCAGTTTCCTGGATACTTGCAACGCTCTGCTGGAAAAGCACTATCCCGGAAAATGGAAATACGTGCAGGATATGCGTTCTGTAATTGACTATCTCGCGATGATCAAGCCTGCTGAAAACTATTTGTTTAAAGCGATGACGGCTCATTATTTTGCGAAATACATGGAATATGGCAACGATATCGGAGCAGGCCAAACCTTTAAGCTCAGGAACTATTATGAGATGTGCGATCAGCTTGTTCAGCAGATTGCGAATCATTCGGGGCTGCTCAAGATTGATGATGGCAGAACTCCGAAGTGGAAAGATCCCAGCCATCATGTATTGGCGTATGATCTGATTTACTGCCTGGGTGTATATGGCTTCACGAATGGCATGAAGATGCCTGTATCAAAAAAGAAGCATTCTCCAGCCAAGCAAAGCGCTTGCCGAGAAGAAATGACGCAGGCGCTTCAGCAGGAAATAGACGTCCTTCAGGATCAGATCGATGCGCTGGTCACTTCGCTGAGTGGTATGCTGAAATGGGATTTCACTGGCCAAACATTGAAGACAAAGGCATTTGGAGTCGTGGATATCCATCGGCAAGAAGGCAGATATGTGTATTTCACTGTCCAGGGAGCGGAGAAGAAATTCTCGATACCAGACAGTATTGCTGGAGGCTTTCTGATTCCGGAGGATACAGAGATCATAAAATCCTGTAAGCAGGAAATGGATTTGCTCAAGCAGATCGATGCTCTTGAAAAGAAGCAGAAAATCAAGTATATGGAGATCCGACATTATCAATAAATTCTTGCTCGTACATCTGATCCGACAAACGTAAGGAGAGTTTGATATGCCAGGGAACCTTCTAATCAGCAAAACGGATATCACCAGACTTGAAGTTGACTGCATTGTCAATGCTGCCAATTCACAGTTGAAGCATGGCGGTGGTGTATGCGGTGCAATTTTCCGGGCAGCAGGTGCGCATGAACTTCAAGCTGCATGTGATGTTTACGGCAGCTGCCTCACGGGTCAAGCTGTCATGACGCCTGGATTTAACTTGAAAGCGAAATATATCATCCACGCGGTTGGCCCCGTATGGAATAGCGGAAATCAGGGAGAAGAAGCCCTGCTTAAAAGCTGCTATCAGGCATCGCTGCGTCTTGCTATGAAGCACGGCTGTAAGACGATGGCTTTTCCGCTGATTTCTTCAGGCATCTATGGCTATCCGAAGGACAAGGCTTGGAAAGCTGCGCTTACAGCAATTCGCGATTTCCAGAAAGAGAATGCTGCCTATCCAATAGACGTCACGATGGCTGTACTGGATGAAGAGGTTTATCAAATGGGTTTGTCTTTGGTGAATAAAGAGAAATCCGATGAAAGCTTTGTCTTTTTCTGGCATGAGTATGAAGCTCATGGCTGCTTCAGCCAATGGTATCCGGCTTCGTTTGTTGTTGAGGGCATCCGTTATTGTCATGCCGAGCAGTATATGATGGCAAAAAAAGCGCTGCTATTTGGTGATTTGGAATACTATGTGCGCATCATGCATGAGACTGATCCCAAAGCATGTAAAGCTTTAGGGAAAAAGGTGCGCGGTTTTGAGGCAGATGTGTGGGATGCATGCTGTGAGGAGATCGTATATCACGCCAATCTGGCAAAATTCCAGCAGAATCCATCGCTGAGAAAAGAACTTCTGAATACCGGTGATGCTCTGTTAGCTGAAGCCAGCCCGTTGGATAAGATATGGGGTATTGGTATTGCAGCGGATCATCCCGATAGCCAGTTTCCTGATCGCTGGAAAGGAAAGAATCTGCTGGGCAAAGCACTTACGAATGTAAGGAAGCAGCTTGTTGCCGAGCAGAAAAAAGGGCGATTTACAAACCCATGGCTATATACGGATGCCGGACGTGAAGAAAGGCTCAGACTGGGGTGCATGAGAGCTGAGGGGATTGCGCTGCATATGCTGAAAAAGCAAAAATGGTCGGATTTGAATGCTGAAGAAACTGCGCGAGCAGAACAGATCACGTGTGAAGTGCTCAGCGAAATGAATTTCTGTAAATCAGCGGATGGTGGATACATCGATTTTGAACAGATGGATCTTGAGCGCGGAATTGTGATTAACTACGATGATTGATATGCGGATGACAATTGAGATGCTGCTTCGTGCGCTCTGCCGAGCGAAGCGAGGCAAAAAACTCCCCGCCCGAAAACTATATATGCCGGAAGCAGAATAATCTGCCTCCGGCATTTTTTATTTCGTTACCACTCGCCATCAAAGGAATCTGGTATCTCTTGACTGTCAAAGAAGCTTGTATCATCTGCGATGTCTGTAGTATCTCTCGTAAATCCATCGCATGTTGCCCCGATATAGCCGCCATTGGCGCTATAAGGACCCCCATTTTTTTGCAAAAACTATGTCATTCGCTGAACCCCCGCGACCGAAGGGAGCAGCGGGGTTCAAGCGTTGATCGGTAAGAGTGATTCTATTAACTATACTCTTTATCTTCTTCCTCTTCTTTCACACAGGAAGTCGCCGGAGACGCCTTGAATGAGCATATTTTGTTCTGCCCAACAGAAAATGAGCGGTCCGAAGGCAACTCATGTACCGTGTACAGGAATTACAACCATAGCATCTGAACTTGTATTCCAATACAAGTCTCCTTTCGGAAAGAAGCAGCTTATCCTCTCCAAAAATTGGTGCAGACGCCGAAGACAAGCTCCGGCGTCTGCAAGAGAAAATAAGAAGGAAGGCTTAGCCAATATAGCCCGCGAACAGGAACGCAAACGTATAGGAAGCGATCGCCACGGACAGCCAGGTGATACCACCCAGCGCGATGGGCTTGAGGCCCTTGGAGAAAACATCCTTGAACTTGATCTTGAAACCGACGCCCGCAAGCGCAGCAGCAAAGAGATACTTGCCCAGCTTGCCCAGCAGGGAAACGCCCTTGGCGCTGAAGATACCCGCAGTATTCAGGCCCGCCATCACGACGAACCAGAGAATGAACATCGGGAAGGTCTTCTTCACGACCGCCAGCACGCTGTCGTTCTGCGCAGCAGCGCCGTTCTTCTTCGCGCGGCCAGCCATCACCAGCGTCCACACCAGCGCAACAAAGATCAGCATCGTGGTACGCACCAGCTTGACATTAAGCGCGCCCTGGAACGCCGGATCTCCAATCATAGCCTGATAAGTCGCCTGAGCACCGGCAACAGAGGAGGTATCATTGATCGCAGTACCGGCGACGAACGCGAACTGATTCGGCGTGAAGCCCAGCGCAGAGATCAGATAGGGATAGCTGAACGCTGCAAGCGTATCAAACAGGAAGATGGCCGCCATGGCGAAAGCAATCTCCGCCTCGTGCGCCTTGATGATGCGGCTCAGGGTCGCAATCGCAGTGCCGCCGCAGATGCAGGTACCGCCGCCGACAAGGATGGAGGTGTTTTCAGAAACGCCAATCTTCTTGCCCACGATCATCGCAACGGTGAAGGAGAGCAGAATATTGAAGATGATCAGCGGCAGAGCGCGAACGCCGGTACCCATGATCGCCGCGAAGGAAAGCGTACCGCCGGTGGCGATGATGCCCCAGTTGAGGAACTGCTTGGAGCAGTAGGTCGTGCCTTCCTTGAAGTCCTTGCTGATGGACGGAGTCAGATTGCACACGATCATGGAGAACAGCAGCGCAAGCATCGGACCGCCGATAACCGTGCGGCCGAACCACGCCTTCTGCAGATCGGTGCTCATGTTGGCCAGCACGCCAACGACGACGCAGAGCACAA
>JAFWXL010000054.1 GCA_017545905.1 Clostridia bacterium
AGGCAAGCGCGAGGATGTGGACAAATCGCGCGCCAGCTTGCAGGAGGAACTGGCGCAGCTCGATAAGAAGATGACGGCGCTGGTCGACTCGCTGGCGGATATGACCGAGGGCGTGGCGCGCAGGCAGGTGTCCGGGCGCATTGAGGCACTGGGGCGCGAGCGCGAGGCGATGGAGATCCGCCTCAGTGAAATGGAAGCGCTGGCCAATCAGCAGGAGCTCAGCGACAGTGAGTTTGACGTCCTGCGCGATCTGCTGACCACGTTTGCCGGGAGCATTGACGGGCTTGGCCTTGAGCAGCAGCGCACGATGATCAGCACGCTGGTGCGCAAGGTCGTCTGGGACGGCGAAAAGGCGCATCTGATCCTCTTCGGCGCGGAAGGTGATGTCGATCTCACAGGCATTCTTTCTCTCGATGAAGAGGCGGAAGAAATCGCTCTGGATGAAGGGGAAGATGGGCAAAATCTGTTACAAGGGTGTAGCGATAGGAAATGAAATCCTCATGTGCCTTCGTGCCAGTCAGAAGAGGAAGGGAGAGGTTTCCCTGCAGGATCCTATCGGCATGGACAGCGAGGGCAACGAGATTACGCTGATCGACGTGCTGGGCACGGATGCGGATGAGGTGCATGGGCATGTTGAAAGAAGGGTAAGCCTGGAAGCAGTACGCAAACTGGTTGATCATGGCTTGCGCGGTCGGGAAAGAATGGTAATCCGGATGCGCTACGGCTTGGCGGATGGCCGAGTTTACGCGCAGCAGGAGGTGGCTCAGAAGCTGGGCATCAGCCGGTCGTATGTATCCAGAATCGAAAAGAAGGCCATGGAGCGCCTCAGGGAGGCATTTGAAAAAGGAGAAATCTGAGCCTTGCTTGAATTGTATACAAAACGTGCTATAATGTCCGCATCGGAGACTTGGAGGATACGGGATGTTCTGGTGGATACTGGCGACGCTGTGTGCGTTTTTCGTCAAAGGCCTTTGCGGATTTGCCAATACGCTTGTGTTTACGACGGTGATGAGCTTTGGACTGAGCAACCGGGATATTACGCCGGTTGAGCTGCTGCTGGGCTATCCGGGCAATGCGCTGATCGCCTTCAGAGAAAGACGGTCGATTGATCCGGTGCTGTGCCTGCGGCTTTCTCTTCTTGTTGTGCTGGGCAGCATTCCCGGCATGCTGCTGCTGCGGGATGCGGACACAGGCATTGTCAAGCTGCTCTTCGGCGTGGTGATTGCAGCGCTGGGCGTGGAAATGCTTTTGCGCGGGCGGCATACAGAACAGGCGGAAGCATCCGGCAAGGTTCTTGCTGTGATCGGTATTCTGTCCGGCGTGCTGTGCGGATTGTACGGCGTGGGCGCGCTGCTGGGCGCGTATATCAGCCGCGTGGCGAAGGATGCGAGCGCATTCAGGGCCAATATCTGCGTGGTCTTCTTTGTGGAAAATACGATGCGCATCGTCTTCTACAGCGCAGCCGGAATCCTGAATGCGGGCATGGCGCTGCAGGCGGCGAGGCTGCTGCCTTTTGCGCTGGCTGGGCTGCTGCTCGGCGCAAAGAGCGGCGCAGTACTCGATGAAAAGAGCGTAAAGCGGATGGTGATCGTGATGTTGATTGTTTCCGGAGTGGCGCTGATTGCCGGACAGCTGTGATGCATCCGGGCGAAATAAGGCGCAATTTGAGGGCAAACAGGGGCAAGCAAATGAAAATACTTGATCTTTTGATGAAGACGTGATACAATCTTAAGCACGAATGTAATTTGCCGGATCACCGCTATACACAGCCTATGGTGCCTGGCATGCATGAATAACACTGATATAGTTTATGGAGGGATTCCACATGATTAATGCAGGCGATTTCCGTAAGGGCGTGACCATCGAATGGGAAGGCGGCGTCTGGTCCATCGTTGATTTCCAGCACGTTAAGCCGGGCAAGGGCGCTGCTTTTGTTCGCACCAAGCTCAAGAATGTCATGACCGGCGCCGTTGTCGAGCGTTCTTTCAACCCGACCGATAAGCAGCCGCGCGCGACCATCGAGACCAAGGAAATGCAGTACGTCTACACCGACGGCGAGTTCTACTACTTCATGGATCCGGAGAACTTCGAGCAGATTCCGCTGACTCATGATCAGGTCGAGGAAGCGATCCAGTTCATGAAGGAAGAGACCATGGCGACTATCCGCTTCTTCAAGGGCAAGGCGTTCTCTGTCGATGCGCCGAACTTCGTCGTGCTCGAGGTTACCGACACTGAGCCGGGCTTCAAGGGCGACACCACCAGCAACACCACCAAGCCGGCGACCCTGGAGACCGGTTATCAGATCTCTGTGCCGCTGTTCATTAACATCGGCGACAAGATCCGCGTGGATACCCGCGACGGTTCCTACATGTCCCGCGCGTAATCGGGAATCAGACAGAAAGGCGGCCTGACCATGAGCAGAATGTGCGAAAAAGTGGCTTACCTCAAGGGCCTTGCAGAGGGTCTGGGCGTGAATGACCAGTCTGAGCAGGGCAAGCTGATGCTGGCCATGATCGATACGCTGGAAGCATTTGCGCAGCAGCACGAAGAGACGCTCGAAGAGCTCGCCGAGCTGAAGGAGTATGTCGAGGAGATCGACAACGATGTCAGCGATATGGAGGAGGCTCTGTTCTCCCTGGATGATGACGAGGAGGACGAGG